>JAAYQD010000376.1 GCA_012519465.1 Candidatus Cloacimonadota bacterium | reverse complement strand
GATTAGCAGCGTTTCCCCTTCTTGCAAAACCTGGTCTGAAAAGCCAAAACCAGAGAAGGGATCGCCGGGATCTCGCTGTGGCGAGCCC
This sequence comes from Candidatus Cloacimonadota bacterium, assembly GCA_012519465.1. Lineage (GTDB taxonomy): Bacteria > Cloacimonadota > Cloacimonadia > Cloacimonadales > Cloacimonadaceae > UBA3900. The sequence continues at coordinate 7,481 of JAAYQD010000376.1, read as the reverse complement.
GATCCGTATCCAGAGGCATCAGGCAGGATATTGACGGTGACGGGCGGGCTGGGCAGGGTTCTGCCATCCACCTTCACAGCTTGTGTGCCAATGGTGAAAGTACCAGTCTGCATGGGTGAAAAGATGTAGTTGTATGTAACGATGAGGACGCTGGTTGATTGTAGACCGCTAAATTTCCGATAGGATTCCTGGGTGGTGTGGTGGTTTAGATATTGCAAGCCGGGGACAGAGATCGAGGCGGGAAACTCGTATTTGCTGCCGATATTCGTGGTGAGGCGCAGAGTAAAGATCAATCTTTCGCTCTGTGAGATAGTGCTCTTATTGACGGATGAGGAGAGGGTGGGATTTGTCTGGGCAAAGATGCCGGGAAGAAGCAGGCAACACATTGCAAGGAGGATGATTATGCGCTTGTTCACCACCAATCCCCTGATTTATCTTCCCCGTTTGGAGAGCGCTGTTGGCGTTCGTTCTGTTCTTTTTGATCCAGAGCATTGAGGGTGTTTTCATACTCATATTTTTTAGTATCTGGATCTTCTTCAAGCTCTTGCGGTTCCACATCCTCCGGCTTGGGAATCTTGTAGCCCTGGCGGTTCAATACCAGCTCATAATTGCTTTTGGCATCCTGATCGTGAGGATCGGCAAGCATAGCCTGTTTATAGCTTTCCAGGGCGTCATCCAGCTGTTCCTGACGGTATTGGGAATTGCCCTGATCATACAGGAATACTGGGTTTTCAGGCTCATCACGCAAGGCTTGTCCAAAGTATTTTTGGGCTTCGGCATAGTTCCCTTGTTTGAAAGAGCTTATGGCATAATTTGCCTCCGGGATGGGGTCGCCATCGTTTTCATCCAGTTTATCGTACCAGATATCTGCTGGCTTCTTAGGCTTTTGCATAGAGAAAAGCCCTGAGGCGATGCTGTTGTAAAACACCTTGGGACGCACAATCAGTTCTATGACAAAGAATACCATTATCAAGAGCATCACTGTGAGGAGTGTTCTTTTTAAATAAGTACGGATGCCGGTTTTCATTGGCTTTTGGGCTCCCTGCGCAAGGGGATGATGAGGCTTTCGATGAGGAGGGCAAGGATTGCCAAAATCACAAACCCGTGATACTGCTCTTTCAAGCCCATTATGCGGCGTCCCTGCAACCTGCCTTCTTCGCCTTCACGTAGTTCTGCAAGTATCTGGTCGCCACTGGCATCGTCACTGCCCAGGTTGTAATATGAGCCTTGGCCTACATTTGCCAGCCTTTGCAAGAAAGCATGATCGGCCCGGGTGTATGCCTCTTCGTTCAATCCGGGATGATATACCACTGCACCTTCGGAAGTGCCCGCCCCCATTGTGAATATCCTCACGCCCTGGGATGTGAGCCGTGATGCCATTGCCAGCCCCTGGCCGGCAAGGTCTTCTCCATCGGAAATCATGATCAGGATATTGGAGCCGCTGGCTACATTGAAGGCTTTTTCTGCCATGGTGAAGGCTCGCCCCAGATTGCTGCCACTGCGCACGGCGCTTTGGCTGGTGAGGCTATTTATCACCAGGCGGGCAGCGTCATAATCGTTTGTGAGGGGACACTCCAGAGTGGCAGTGCCGGCAAAGGCGATGATGCCTATCCTATCCCCCTGCAAACCGTCTATCAAGTTATGAGCCTGCAGCTTGCCTCTCTCCAGGCGGGAAGGTGCCAAATCCGTAGCATCCATACTGCGGGAAACATCTATGGCAAGAATGATATCCAAGCCCTGGTTGGTGATTTCACTTTGTTCATGATCCCACTGCGGCCTGAGGAGACCAAGGATTGTAAAGCCAATGGCAATGGTGATGAGGAGGACTTTCATCCATGTATTAAAGCGGGATACGCGCTGCAGATGGTGGCTGATGATATGCTGATCGGCATAGCTGGAATAGCGAGTGCGACGCCTGCGGGCGGAGAGGCTGAACAGCACAGCTATGATGGGGAATATCAAAAACAGCCAGACGAGGTGGAAATTGTATATCTGCATCATCACTCCGGAAGGATGGGCTTAAAGTAAACCCGGCTGAGGAGTTCCAACAGCAGCAGAGCAAAGGCTATCCACAGGGGAATCATAAACTTTTCGCTCCATAGATAATGCAGGCGCAACTGATATTGAGTCTTTTCCAGATCATCAATCTGATCCATGATATCCTGCAATTGGTTGGCGCTACTTGCAAGGGCGGCAGAGCCTGTTCCTGTGAGGGCAGCAATGCGATCCAGCGTCTTCATATCCAAATCAAACAACACCTTGCGATATACCCTGCCCAAAAAGGGATCATCAAAGGGAAAATCCACCAAGCCCGTGCTGCCCACGCCGATGGGATATACGCGGATGCCATAGGCTCTTGCCATATTGGCGGCACTGATGGGATCGATCTCTCCGGTATTATTGGCTCCGTCTGTGATCAGGATCACAATCTTGCTTTTGGCGTGGGAACTGCGCAGGCGTGCCACCGCTTTTGCCAAGCCCATTCCGATGGCTGTCCCAGACGCTTCCTCATTCACCTCCAAGCGTTTGATCTGATACAATACGGCTTGATGATCTAGGGTGAGCGGACTCTGCGTGAGCGCATATTCAGAAAAGGCAACCAGGGCAAAGCGATCGTTGGGACGGTTGCGCACCATCTTGGCTGCCACTTCCTTGGCAGCTCCCAGGCGGTTTTCAGGGATAAAATCCACTGCCAACATGGAGCCGCTGATATCCACGGCAAGCACGATATCCACTCCCTCCTGCTGGGTGTCTCTCACGCCTTTCCCCCAGCGGGGCTGTGCCAAAGCCAATATCAGGAGAATGAGTATCAGGCTGCGCAAAACGGGATAAAAGTATTTCCAAAACCTGCCTTCTGTGCCAGATAGCATCACTTCCCTCAATCTGGAAAAGGGCAGCCGCAATTGATGCCTTCTTTGCCTTTGCCTCCAGATGAGCCAATAAAGAGGAATCACCAAGAGGGCGGTAAGCATCCAGGGTTTAGCGAACTTGAGCATGCATCTCCCCCCTGGGCGTATCCAAAATCCGCCTGGCTGCTATCAATTCAAAGCCCATCAGGTATTCCCTCAACCAGCTTTCCATGGCGTGGGTTTCTTCTGGAGTGGGGATGTGTTTGGCAAACTTCGCCCTATCACAAAAGCCAAAGAAGAGGTTTATTTCGCCAGAGCGCGCGATACCGATGCGCCTCATCGCTTCACGGATCTCCGAGGAGGTCATCTCCAAGGCGGCAATGCGATACTCCTGTTGCATAAAGTGGCGCTGGATATCCGCCAATAGAAAGTGATGCTGAGCGATCTTGCCCTGATACACCAATTGGCTCTCTATCAATTCATCCAGCCTTTTGATTGCCAGCTCCCAATGTGCAGGTTTCTCATAAACGGGTGTGGATTCTACAGGGGCTTCCTCGATCTTTTGGGGCTTGATAAACAGCGTGATGATGAAGATAAGCAATGACAGGACAAAGGCTCCTGCCAAAACCAAATATACCCAGATCGGAAACTGAAAGGGGTAACGGACTGGGGGCTTGATATCCACCAGCGTGGTATCAGTCTGGGCACGCACGGGAATGATATTGACGCGAAAGCGGTCTGTCCACGCCTCTGGATTCTGATGGCTGGTGGGCAACGCCCTCAGCTCTGGAAAGGTGTGATAGCCAGGCAGGATGGGCACGATGGTGAGCCGGAACCATGCAGGGATGCCAGCTTCCACGATGCGTTCCTTGTGATAGACGGTAAAATTTGTGAGTGTATCCGGAATCTCCACTTCGGTAAGTGAATATGGCGCGCGGATATTAAAGATAAAGCGATCCCCCACGCTGAGGTCATCATCATCTTCCAGGCTTTGGATGATATTGGCATCAGCCATCAGGATAGAGGCCATCAGGCAGATCAGGACGAGGAATAGCAGCTTTTTCATGATGGATAGCGCCGGCGCTTCCGGCGTTCAAAAAAGCCCCTCAATATACCCGTGATTTCATCTTTGGGGGTAAAGAGCAGGTGTTCCACAGATGCCTTGGCAAGCTCTGTCTTCAGCTCCTCCTGAGCCGCCCGCGTGTGGGTGGCATAACGCTTGCGCAAGAGGGGATTGGATGTATTCACATGGATGGTGTGCCCGGTTTCAGGATCCTGAAAGTTGATGATTCCGGCACGGGGAAGCTCCAGCTCTGCCTCATCCAATACCTGCAGGGCTATCACATCATGCCTTCTGGCAAGCATCTTGAGGGGTTGGATAAAATCCTGGGAGAGGAAATCTGAGAGCACAAAGATGACGCTGCGTTTTTTGAGGATGAGATTGGCATAGCTGAAGGCGGCTCCCAGATCGGTGCCCTTCTCCTTGGGCTGCAGATAGAGGATATCGCGCAGCATCTGCAAGGCACGGTTGCGCCCTTTATTGGCAGGCAGATACTTTTCCAAGATATTGGAATACATGATCATGCCCACCTTGTCATTATTGGATAATGCGGAGAATGCCAACACAGCCACCAGCTCTGCCACCTTCTCTTTTTTGAGCATCATGCGGGTGCCAAAATCCTGGGATGCAGATACATCCACGATAAAGACCACGTTCAGCTCACGCGTCTCCTGATATAATTTTACATAAGGGTAGCCCAGGCGAGCGCTCACGTTCCAATCTATGCTGCGATAGCTATCTCCGGGCTGATACTCTCGCACTTCGGCAAATTCCAAGCCCTGCCCGCGAAAGCTGGAATGATATTCGCCCCGAAAGACCTCGCTCACCTTGGTGCGCGTGTGTATCTCGATCTTACGGATACGGCGGAGAATATCCTTGGGTGTTTGGGTGAGCATCGGCTCTTATGGAACCTCTATTTCATCCAGAATGCGGTTGATGATCTCATCTGCGCTCAAGGCTTCGGCTTCCGCTTCATAAGAGAGGATAATCCGGTGGCGCAACACTTCGCGTCCAATGGCCTTGATATCATCCGGTATCACATAGCCGCGATGCTCCAAAAAGGCATGCGCCTTGGCAGCCCGTGCCATATAGATGCTGGCACGCGGGGAGGCTCCATACTCGATGAGCCCATTCATGGCAGAGATGCGCGGATATCTCTGAGGATAGCGGGTGGCTTGCACCAAATGCAAGATATAATCCCTCAGCTTATCTTCCATGTATATCTGAGAAACCACCGCCTGCATCTCTTTCACCCTATCCGGTGTCAACACATGATTCACCGGAATCTCGGCATCATCTATCATGCGCTCCACGATCTGCCGCTCTTCCTCAAGGGAGGGATACTTGATCTTGAGCTTGAATAAAAAGCGGTCTACCTGAGCCTCCGGCAGGGGGTATGTGCCTTCCTGCTCGATGGGGTTTTGAGTGGCCATCACAAAGAAGGGAAATGGAAGGGGATGGGTCTCGTCACCAATGGTCACCTGCCGTTCTTGCATCGCCTCCAAAAGGGCACTTTGCACCTTGGAGGGAGCGCGGTTGATCTCATCAGCCAGGATATAATTGCTAAAGATGGGTCCGCGCTTGGGCTTGAATTCCCCTGTACGCTGGTCATAAATCAGAGTGCCCGTGATATCTGCCGGCAGGAGGTCCGGCGTGAATTGGATGCGGCGGAAACTGGCATCAAAGACACGCGCCAGGGTGCTGAGCAGCAGTGTTTTAGCCAGCCCGGGCACGCCTTCCAAAAGGATGTGTCCATTGATCAGGATGCCGATTATCAGCCTGCGGATGATATGCTCCTGACCCACGATCACCTTGCCGATTTCGGCTTGCAGATCGTCCAATACAGCAGAGCTATCCAATACATTCCTGTGTATTTCTTCTATCGTCATCAAATCTCTCCAAGTAATTTATGCCACCGGAGGGGCGCAAAAAGAAAAACGGGAATGGCGGCTGTGCGATCCATTCCCGAATATCATAAAAAACGCTTTCTCTATCTTCACATAGCGCATTAACAGATCAAGCCGGTAGCAATGTGGGGGCTGAGATTCAAGAGCCCACCACTTTGCGAACCTTGTTTGCTTTCAAGCAAGAGCTACACACTTTGACGCGCTTGATGCCTTCGGGCATGATAGCGCGAATCTCGTGTAAATTGGGGTAGAAACGACGCTTGGTGGCGTTCATGGCATGACTGCGATGATTGCCTACCTGGGCGCCTTTTCCACAAATATCACATATTCTTGACATCTTTCACCGTCCATATTTAAGTAGATTGTGCCATAAAATCCAAAGCACTGTTTTTGACAAGTCTTTATTTGAAATTCTGAGGAATACGAATATCAAAGCGAGTGCCGTGAGGCTGGATAGGGATGTATTCCAGGCGTCCCTTGTGTTCGGAGATAATCTTTTTACAGATAGCCAATCCCAGGCCTGTGCTGTTCGATTTGCCACGGGTGATAAAGGGTTTGAACAAATCAGTGCGAATATCCTCTGGAATGCCGGGACCGTCATCGATAACGCTAATTTGCAGCCATCCTGCAGACAAAGTGGCTGTAATACTGATTTCACCCTTATCGGTAAGCGCCTCCGCACTATTGCGCAAGAGATTCATCAACACACGCTTGATCCTATGCAGATCAAAATAGACCGATTCATTTACCTTGTTCTCGATATTGATGGTGATATCACGCCCCTTGAGGGATGGACCATAGGATTGCTTGATATCTTTGAAATAGGAATCCAGGTTTACCTTCTGGATGAAGGGATCGGTTTCCACGCCTCGGGCAAAATCCAGGATTTCCCTCACCATCTGATCCACCAGGCGGGTTTGGGTAATGATATTCTGAGCGTGTTCAGAGCCTTCCGGAAACAGAGTCTCCAATAGCTGGGCCGTGATCACAATCACCGTGAGCGGAGATTTGATATCGTGGATAATCTTGCTGGCAGCCAGCCCAATAGCCATCAGACGGTTTTTGCTGATCATCTGATTCATCAATTCCACGAATCTATCGTTGGTATCGCGCAGGCGTTCGCTCATCGTGCGCACCAGGTTAAACATAATCTCCGGATATGTAAACGTGATATCGATGAATACATTTTTGGGGATCAAGAGCAGCTCCACATCATCCAAAGCCACGGCAGAGGCAGAGCGAGGCTCGTTATTCACGATACTCATCTCTCCAAAAAACTCTCCCGGATGCAGGATGGAAAGCTGGGCAAAGGGAGGATCATCGTCATCCAAGCCCTTGTTTATCTCCACTCGCCCGCTGTAAATATAATAGAGGCTATCTCCCAAAGAGTGCTCTGTAATGATGGCTTCACCTCTTTTATACCACACACGCTGCAGCTGTTCTTCAAATTTGGCTATCACATCATCCGAAAGTCCTCTGAATAAATCCGGTTGGTCCGGCTTATTGGTCTGTTTCATATTTCCTCATTTTAAAGCTAAAAATAACTGGTTAAAAAAGAAAGATTTAGACTGGAGACAGGTTACCTTATCATCCTCTAAGGGGGATGATATTGCCTCTTATTTGCCATCCTCTCAATCAGGATTATGTTGTCAATAAGAATTATTC
>JAAYQD010000375.1 GCA_012519465.1 Candidatus Cloacimonadota bacterium | reverse complement strand
TCCGGATATCGCGCACATAGTTCTCTGCAGGATGGGTGCGGCTGAGGTCAAAATTGAGATCAGGCATATCCTTGATGCCCCACCAGCATTGATAATACTCTTTGGGATCAAAATCAGGCGGCAAGGGCTGGGGCAGCGGCCACTGATGCCAATCATACCAATTCCACCAGGGGGAATCCGCTCCCTTCCGGATGCAATCCACAAAAGCCCAAAAAGCCTCTCCAGTATGATTGAACGCCACATCCACTATAATCTTCATTCCCTGCTCATGAGCCTTGTCACACAGCTCTTTCATCAGCTTTTCATCACCAAAATGCGGATCAATGCTCTTATAATCGGCAGCATCGTATTTGTGGTTGGATTTGGCGCGCCACAACGGATTGAAATAGAGAATATTCACGCCCAATTCACCTAAGTAATCCAATTTGGAGATTATCCCCGGCAGATCTCCTCCATAAAAGCTCCACCAATCCGGCGTTCCCTCTTTTTGCCAAGGACTTTGCCTCAGCCCGGATGTATCATACCAATCATCCACAAAATGGAAGTATTCCACATTCTTGGGCAAAAGCTCCCCCGCCGCTGGAGGCGTATTGCTATCCTGATAATACCACTCTGAGAAATCAGGATTTAAGGATGGGTCACCATTACAAAATCTCTCCGGAAATATCTGATAGATAATACCTTCCTGAACCCACTTGGGAACCGCAAAGACGGTCAGTCGATCAGCATGGATAGTAATGGGAGCCAAATCCTGCCGCTTCTTCACAAAGCCATGCGCCCCATAATACAGCTCTTCATCCTGATGCCCAAACCGCAGCGCCACCTGGAAGCTATCACCAGAGTGGCTAAAGATACAGTGATACACCTCTTTATTATCGGCAATCCCCAGTCTGTAACACTCATGCAGTGCATCATCCAGTAGCAGATGCACCTCACAATCAATGCCTGGATACCAATCTATACGCAGCTCATAGCTCTCATCTCCGGTTTTGATGATGTCAAAATACCGCTCCAGACGCTGTGCCAACAAGTCCAAATCATGATACACCTGCTGCCAGGATAGAGGTTGTGCTTGCGCTGTCTCCACGGTCAAAACAGAGTTTTCCCCACCAAAGGGATCAGGCTCCCGCAGAGGGTTGGCAGGGTCAGCCATCCACACACCATCCACGATGAATTTATAGCGATAGCGCCCTGCTTCCAGGGGCAGGATGATGGCATACAAACCGCCCAAATCCTGCAGATCCAGAATGTCCCAAGAGCTAAAATCCCCTGCTATTCCCACCTCATGTTTGCCTGCAGTGGGTGCTTGATAGGTAAAGCGGATATTGGGCATAGGCTTTATTTATTAGCTGCTTTCTTGGGTTTGATGCCCGTTACCAGCATTGTTTCATCTTTATCTTTACAGTTTGGATTTTGCCTTTCCAACAGCTCTTTCAGATAGGTGCCGGTAAATGATTTGCTGCTTTTGGCAATTGCCTCCGGAGTGCCGGCTTTTATTACCTTGCCTCCGCCGTCTCCGCCATCTGGACCCATATCGATAACCCAATCAGCAGATTTGATCACATCCAGATTGTGTTCGATCACCACCACGGTATTGCCCAAAGCCACCAGCTTTTGAAGCACCTTCAAGAGCTTGTTGATATCATCAAAATGCAGACCGGTGGTGGGCTCATCCAGCAGGTAAAGCGTATTGCCGGTATTGGCTTTGCTGAGCTCGCGAGAGAGCTTGATGCGCTGTGCCTCTCCTCCGGAAAGGGTGGTGGAGGGCTGTCCTAACTTGATATAATCCAAGCCCACCTGCTTCAGGAGTCCCAGCTTTTGTTTCAACGCAGGGATGTTTTCAAAGAATTCATACGCCTCTTGCACGTCCATATCCAACACATCGGCTATGTTCCGCCCCTTATAGCGCACAGCCAAAGTTTCCTTGTTGTAACGCTTGCCTTTGCACACCTCACAGGTCACATAGATATCTGCCATAAAGTGCATCTCAATCTGCTTCACACCCGCACCCTCACAGGCCTCACAGCGTCCTCCACGCACGTTGAAGGAAAAGCGTCCCGGCTTATAGCCCTTCATCTTAGAAGCGGGCAATTCGGCAAACAGAGCGCGGATGGGATCGAATAGCTTCACATAGGTGCTGGGATTGGAGCGTGGCGTTCTGCCAATGGGTTGCTGATCGATGGTAATCACCTTATCGATATGCTCCATCCCTTCGATGGTGCGATGCGCCCCCACCTTGTGACTGCTGCGGTTAAAATGGTTTTGCAGATATGGCGCCAAGGTTTGATTGATTAAAGAGCTCTTCCCGCTGCCGGAAACCCCCGTCACACATACAAAAAGGCCGATGGGGATACTCACGTTGATATTCTTGAGATTATTATGCTTTGCGCCTTTGATGGCGATAACCCGCTTATCCGGCTTCACACGGCGGGGCGGGATGGGAATACACAGTCTGCCATCAATATAAGCACCAGTCAAGGATAGGGGAGTGGAACAAATCTTCTTCAGATTGCCCACAGCCACAATCTCTCCACCGCTCACGCCGGCACGTGGTCCAAAATCCACTATCACATCAGCGGCACGGATGGTATTTTCGTCATGCTCCACCACGATTACGGTGTTGCCCAAATCCCTCAGCCGCAGCAGCATTTCCACCAGGCGGGAGTTATCCCTTTGATGCAGCCCAATGGAAGGCTCGTCCAAAATATACATCACACCCACCAGCTGGGAGCCAATCTGGCTTGCCAGGCGGATACGCTGGCTTTCCCCCCCTGAAAGGGTGGGAGAGCGTCTATCCAAGCTGAGATAATGCAAGCCCACACTTTCCAAAAAGCCCAGCCTTGCTTGAATTTCCTTCAAAACCTCAGCGGCAATCAGCTTATGGTTGCCTTCCAATTTGATCTCTTTGAAAAAGCCCAAGGCACCGCGCACATCCATCGCCGTCACTTCGCCGATATTTCTACCAGCCACATACACAGCCAAAGATGCAGGCTTCAGCTTCAATCCACCGCATTCATCACAGGGTTTGTCACTGATATACTGCATATAATAGCGCTGCATATCTTCGGAAGTGGTTTGATGCATCCTGCGCTTTAGTTGGGGTATCACGCCTTCATAGCGCATCATATATTCGCGGGATCCGGCTGCCGATTTCCAAGCCACCTTCACTCTCTTTCCTTTGGAACCATAGAGGATGATTTCCCTCATCTTTTCCGGGAGGTCTTTCCAAGGATTATCCAATGAAAATCCGAATGCAGTGGCAAGGTTTTGCACTGTTGCCATGGTCCAACCGTCTTTCTTTTCTTCCAGCCTGCCCCAAGGTGCCACCGCTCCATCCATGATACTGCGCGCGGGATCCGGAACCACAAGTTCAGGATCAAATTCCAGCTTGTAGCCCAAGCCATTGCAGGCGGTGCAAGAGCCCACGGGACTGTTGAAGGAAAAGTGTTGGGGGCTCAGCTCTTCAAAACCGATATTACAGCGGGGACAGGCGTTCTGGGCGGAAAGGGTCTGCTCCTCTTTGGTATCAGGAAATTGTAGCTTTACAAAGCCTTCGGTGATGCGCAGTGCCAGCTCCAGGGAATCCGCCAAACGGGATTGGACACCATCTTTGATCACGATTCTATCAATCACCACGTCAATGGTGTGTTTGCTCTTTTTATCCAAGACAATATTCTCTTCCAGCTCCCGCTGCACGCCGTTTATCAGCACGCGCACGAAGCCCTGCATACGCAGATTCTGCAGCTCCTCCTTATGCTCTCCCTTACGGTTTTGCACCAAAGGCGAGAGGATTTGCAGCTTGGTGCCCTTTGGGTAGCCCATCAGATGCTCCACCATCTGGTCTACCGTCTGCGAGCCCACTTTATCTCCACAGATAGGGCAATGCTGTTCCCCTATGCGGGCATAAAGCACCCGTAAATAGTCGTAGATTTCAGTCACTGTACCCACTGTGGAGCGCGGGTTTTTGCTGGCAGCCTTTTGCTCGATGGAGATGGCAGGGGAGAGGCCCTCGATGTAATCCACCTTGGGCTTGTCCATCTGCCCCAAAAACTGACGGGCATAGGCGGAGAGGGATTCCACATAGCGGCGCTGACCCTCTGCATAGAGGGTGTCAAATGCCAGGGATGATTTTCCAGAGCCGCTCACACCGGTGAAAACAATCAGTTTATTGCGGGGAATCTCCAGATTTATATTCTTTAGGTTATGCTCGGAAGCACCTTTGATGATGATCTTGGTTTTCAATGTATTTTTACCTCTAATCTGAACCATAAATAGGGGAGGGATGTGTTGTCAACTCAAAAAACACATGTGCGGGCAACAAGAGAATAAGAGTGAAATGTCCATAAAATAGAAATGACCACATCCCGCAAAGCAGCATGAGGTCATCTACAATCTATCAAAATGGTGGAGGTGGCGGGGATCGAACCCGCGTCCAAAAAACCGGCAACAAGAGAATCTACATGCTTAGTCGTCTTTAAGTCTTGAACCCAATGGCAGAGACGATCAGACCCATAGGGTTCCAGCTCATAATCTTAGGCAATGCTTATGAGCATTAGCATTGCAGCGTCCGCACTGTTACGACGCCTGTTTCAAATCCGGCGGCCCGAAATGGACAGACGTTAGCAGCTCAAGCTGCTAAGAGTAAGTTATCGTTTGCAGTTAATTTTGCATTTTGCTACTTGTTGACGGAGTGGATAGCATCTCCGGCATGCATCTTTTGCATCCTGATTTCCTGTCGAAACCATGTCACCCCCATATATACTTGTGAAAGAACATTCTAAATTGGGATTAAAAACAGTTGCCCTGTAATTCCTTAAGACAATTTATGCAGATGTGTTTGGATGTCAAGGAAAAACTGAGGGTTTCGCTTTGCGAAAGTTGAGAGGCGCTAAAGCGCCAGTTGAGGCTCACGAAAGTTCGCGGTTGAGATTCGCTTCGCTCAAGTTGAGCGTGCTTCGCACTGTTATGAAACGGCTAATGCAGTTTTTGGGTTTACACGGATCCATGCAATTATTGTTATTTGTATTTATTAATATCCTAACAGGTACGTCAGCACCTTTTAACAGCGAACGAAGTGAGCACTCAACTGGCGCCTTGGCGCCTCTCAACTGCTTGCAAAGCAAGCACTCAACGGCGAGCGTAGCGAGCCCCTGTTCCCTGATCCCTAAGGCACGCGTAGCGTGTGTCTTATCCTGACATAGGTTGACACTTTTATCACCCTTTTTTTGTCATTTTGTTTATTCTTTTGAGTTTTTTTTATGGATATGCCAAAATGATGAGCTGGAGCATAGCTCATCGGCCATGCTCC
>JAAYQD010000374.1 GCA_012519465.1 Candidatus Cloacimonadota bacterium | reverse complement strand
TTGTCTCTCCTTTGTCTCGACAAGGGTGAGACAAGGGTGGTACAAGGGTGGCTAAAGGGCAAGAGGTGAGTGGTAAGGTTTTTTAGGTGCTCTGATACCATGATATTCGCCCTCAAATCCACAGATTCACGTCTAATTGAAAAATAATCCTTTACAAAAAACGAAGACTTGTTTTAAATGAACCTGCACTATATTTGTTGTTATTATTAGAGTTTAAACAAATGCCCTTGACGTGGTGGGTGCAGCCTTCCGGGTCACAACGGCAACTAAAGTTTAACAAAAAAAAAGGAGATACGATGAAAAGACTCGCTCTCGCAACTTTGCTCCTGCTATTGGCAGCGTTTGTGTTTGCCGATGCCTACACGATAGGCACGGGCACATCTGCCGCTTCCGGATATCCATTTAATGGATTATGGGATTATAGCTGGACTAAGGTTATTTACACTCAAGGCGAAATCAATGCCGCTGGCCTCAATGAACCAGCCTCTTTCTCAGGCATAGGTTTCTACGTTGGCAATACGCCAAACAACTACACAATGGAAGATCAGCGTGTGTATGCCAGACATACCGAGGCTGGATTGTATGACACCGCGGATACAGATCATCCAGATTTTAACGATTTTCAACTTCTTTTCCAGGGTGACCTCACCTATGATGGCGGAGGTTGGTTCTACATTGTTTTCAGCAGTCCATTTGATTGGAATGGAAATCAGAACATCGAATTTCTTTTTGAAAACTGGGATGGCGATTATGTGACAGGCTATCCCACTTTCCGCTATACCAGCACCAGTCCGGATTATATGGCGGTTGGCAAAAACCAGGACAACAGCTTCCCCGCTGGAATTGTTGGAGCCAGAAGCTACAACCGTCCCAATATCCAGCTTGTTACCCCCACCACCACTCCTCCGGATATAGCTGTGTTGGTAGCCCCTGCAGATGGCAGCAACTATGCTGCACTGATGCCCACCTTAAAATGGGCTCCCGGCAATATCTGGCCTGATGGCTACAAACTTAGCCTTGGCTCAAACAACCCTCCCACCTATATCTTGGACAACGTGGATTTGGAAAATGTGACCAGCTATGAGGTCACCACTGCACTTGAGCACGAAACCACTTATTATTGGCAGGTAGTGCCTTATAACAACTTTGGCAATGCCGCCAACTGCCCCGTTTGGAGCTTCACCACCCATCCTGATGGCTTTGTGACCATCGGTGAAGGTGATCAAAACGCCCGCATGCCTTTTGATTTCTATTACAAGAGCTCCTTGCATCAGGCCATGTATTATCCTGATGAGCTGGGATTTGTATCTGGCACCATCAATGGCATCCAGCTCTATAACCAGTTCAGCAGTAATATTACAGAAACCCCCATCAAGATTTGGATGGGCAATACCAGCCAGCCAGACCTCAGCGGCGGCTATATCCCTGCTTCTGAAATGAGCTTGGTATATGATGGCGATATCGCTCTTCCCAGCGGACAAAATAATATCTCCATCCAGCTTGATACACCATTTGCCTATACCCCCGGTAATCTGGTGGTGATGTTCCTCAGACCCATGGATACGGCGTATTATTCCATTTCAGATTATTTCAAATGTCAGACGATTGGCAACAACCGTGCCCGCAATACCTATAGCGATAGCATCATCTACGATCCTATGGCACCTCCCGCTGGCACGCTTACCGGTCAATTCCCCAAGACTTCATTCATTTATCAATCTGAAGCAATCACAAATGACCTCGGCATCGTGGGCATCTCCACTCCTCAAACTCTTGTTTCCGCAGGTGAAGTAGTGCCCGTCACGGTCAGCGTCAAAAACAATGGCAGCGCCACCCAAAACACCTATCAGGTAAAACTGATGCAGGAAGGTGGCGGCGAGCTTGTTTCTGTGGCTGGCACAACCATAGAATCCATGGAAACCGTGGATGTATTGGTAAACTGGACACCTGCCGCTGCCGGCGATTATACAGTGTATGCCGAAGTGGTGTTGGCAAACGATGAAATAGAAGAGAACAACCAAAGTGGAACTCTTGCCATCAGCGTTTTGCCTGAAGGCGTCTTGGTGACCACCGTGGGTGAAGGCAATCAAAATGCATTGATGCCTTTCAACTTCTATTATAAGAGCTCTTTGCACCAGGCATTGTATTTCCCTGATGAACTGGGCTTTATATCTGGCACCATCACCGGTCTCCAGCTCTATAATCAGTTCAATAACAATATCACAGACACCCCCATCAAGATTTGGATGGGTGTTACCGCCCAGACCGATCTCAGCGCCGGGTATATCCCTGCCTCTGAATTGAGCTTGGTGTATGATGGAAATATCACCCTGCCCAGCGGTGCAAACGATATCTTCATCTCCCTGAATACCCCGTTTAACTACACCCCTGGTAATCTTGTGGTAATGTTCCTCAGACCCCTGGATACGGATTGGTATTCCTCAACCGATTATTTCAAATGCCAGACCATTGGCACCAACCGTGCCCGCAATACCTATAGCGATACCATCGTCTATGATCCCATGGACCCCCCCGCTGGCACACTTACCGGTCAATTTGCCAAAACCTCCTTCTTCTACCAAGCCGAATCTATTGTGAATGACCTCGGATTAGTGGGAATTACTACTCCTCAAACCCTTGTTTCCGCCGGTGAAGTAGTACCCGTCACCGTCAGCGTGAAAAACAATGGCAGCGCCACCCAAAACACCTATCAGGTAAAACTGATGCAGGAAGGTGGAGGCGAACTGGCATCCATGGCTGGTCCCGTCATTGAATCCATGGAAACCTTGGAAGTAGAGCTCAGCTGGATTCCCACCACTGAAGGCATTTACAATGTATATGCCGAACTGGTATTGGCAACAGACGAGATCGAGCAAAACAACGTAAGCAGCACTCTCACTATCACCGTTCTGCCCGAGGGCGTCCAAGTGACCACCGTGGGTGAAGGCGATCAGAATGCCCGCTTCCCTCTGGATTTCTACTGGAAAAACTCCCTCAACCAATCCCTGTATTTTGCAGACGAATTGGGCTTCGCTGCTGGCACCTCCATCAACGCCATCCAGCTCTATAACCAATTCACCAGCAATATCGCCAGCACTCCCATCAAGATTTGGATGGGAACCACAGGCCTTGAAAACCTTGCCGATGGCTATATCCCATCAACGCAGCTCACCTTGGTCTATGATGGCGAGATGGCTTTCCCCAGCGGAGCCAACGATGTCTTGATTACACTGCAGACTCCGTTTGTATACAACTCTGGCAACCTGGTAGTGATGATGAACCGTCCCATGGACACGAACTATTATTCATCATCTGACTATTTCAAATGCCAGACAATCGGTATCAACCGTGCCCGTAATGCCTATAGCGACAGTGAAGACTACGATCCTGCCCTTCCTCCCGCTGGCACGCTTACCGGTCAATTCCCCAAGATGAGCTTCTTCTATGGTGAAGGCGGCGAACAGGAAGACCTGGTACCCCCCGTCAATCTCACCGCCACAGTTAGCGGTAGTGACGTTCATCTCAGCTGGCTGGCACCCGGAACCACCCCTCCTCCGCCAGATGCTTTTGAAGATGGCTTTGA
>JAAYQD010000029.1 GCA_012519465.1 Candidatus Cloacimonadota bacterium | reverse complement strand
CAATCAAAAGACTGGCTGGATTGAAGTTATCTGTGGCAGTATGTTTAGCGGCAAGACGGAAGAATTGATCCGGCGCATCCGCCGCGCTGAATATGCCAAACAAAAGGTTTTGGTATTTAAACCCATCATAGATGATCGCTATGATGCCAACAATATCGTCTCCCATTCCAAAATGCAGGCGGCATCGGTGCCTATCAGCGTGGCAAGCGAGATTTATCTGCATATCACGGATGATGTGCGCATCGTGGCCATTGATGAAGCGCAGTTTTTTGATCCCAGTATCGTGGGCATTGTGAACGATTTGGCAGATAGGGGCCTGCGGGTAATCGTGGCAGGATTGGATCAGGACTACCTGGGAAACCCCTTTGGCAGCATGCCAGAGCTGATGTCTGTGGCTGAATATGTGACCAAAAACTTGGCGATTTGTGTGAGATGTGGAAACCCGGCAAACCGCACCCAACGCACCATCCAAAAGAGCGAACAAATCTTGGTGGGCAGCACGGAAGCCTATGAGGCTCGCTGTCGAAACTGTCACGAGGTAATGGATTAAACCATGTATTACTCACCGATTCAGGTAATAACCATCTTTGCCATGCGGCTGATACAGGTTTACTCGTATCTTATCTTGATCAGGGTAATTATGAGCTGGGTGATTAGTGATCCATACAACAAGATTTACGCCTTTTTGATAAGCATCACGGAGCCTCTTTTGGGCCCCATTAGGAAGCTTTTACCAGCGATGGGCTTGGATTTGTCGCCCATCATCGCTTTTTTTCTGCTGAACTTGGTCAGCAACATTTTATCAGGATTTTTATAAAGGAAGGATTATATGGCTCTCTCACCGATTGATGTACAACATCAGGAATTTAGCGGCGCTATGTTTGGCTATAGCAAAAAACAGGTGCGTGCTTTTTTGGAACAAGTGGCAACGGAAATGGAAGAAAACCACAAGAAGCAAGAACGCGAAATGCAACGCCGCGAACAGATGCAATATGAGGTAAAACAGGAGGCTGCTCAAGCCAGCAGCGCTGTGGAAGATCTGCAACGTCGCGAGGAATTGATCAGCCGCACGCTGGTCTTTGCAGAAAAGACAAAGGCGGATATCATTGCCAATGCCCGCAAAGAGGCGGAAAACATCCTGCACGAGGCAGAGCTGAAAGCCAAGCGCGCCATACAGGAAGCCAAACAATATCTGGGGGCGATGGAACAGCAATACGTGCATCTCAAAGAGCAAAAAAGGCAGTTTCTCATGCAATTCCACTCCGAGCTGCAAACCTTTATGGATCGCATTGGCAAAGACCCCCTGCTTACCCATAATACAGAACAACTTTTGGATACGGAATTCCGTCAGATCAAAGAAGAAATAGTGCAAAAAGACGAACCCATCACCCCTGAAACAACAGATGGAGATTAGGATGAAGGCAGATTACAGACATACCGCCTCCTGGCTGAAAGAACGTATACCAGAGCTTCCTGCGGCTGGCTTGATCTTGGGCACCGGCTTGGGAGATTTGGCAGAAGAGCTGGAACAGCTTGCTGTTTTCCCCTATTCTGAGATCCCCGGCTTTTCCCAAAGCACAGCACCCTCCCACAAGGGTAATTTGGTTTTGGCAAGGCTGGCGGGCAAGGTGGTCTTCATCCTGCAAGGTCGCTTTCACTATTATGAGGGTCACGCTATGGAAGAGGTGATTTTCCCCACGCGCACCATGGCGGCAATGGGCATCAAAAACCTGTTTGTAACAAACGCTGCCGGCAGCCTGCGCAAAGAGATGGAGCCCGGATCTTTGATCCAGATTATCGATCATATCAACTTCATGGGCACCAATCCCCTCATTGGCAGCAATGATGAGAGCATGGGCGAGAGATTCCCCTCCATGAACCAGCTTTACGATCCGGAATTTCTAAAGCAGGGAGCGAATTTTGCCCAGCGTGAAGGCATCCGGCTGCAGCAAGGCGTATACATGGCGGTAACAGGCCCCAGCCTGGAGACCAAAGCCGAATGTGCCGCTTTTGCCAATATGGGGGCAGACTTGGTGGGCATGTCCACAGTTCCTGAAGTGATCGTGGCGCGTCATGCCGGCATCAGAGTGGCTGCGTTTTCCATAGTGACAAACTATAGCAACCTCTTTCACGATTTGGCACACTCCCAGGAAGAAATCCGTGCCAATGCAGCGCGCGCCAGCGTTGGGCTGAAGCGCATCCTTGGTCACCTGATGGAGGGATTGTGAGCCGGAGCGGCGTTTCTCAATCTTTTTTGTTGACAGTATCAACGCTTTGCAATCTTATGCAAAAACCTTAAAATACAAGTTCAATAATAGGAGCTATTATGGCCACCAAAAAATATTCTGCCGAGAAACTCAAGTACTTTGAAGAGCTTATCGTGAAAGAGCTGAAGGAGAGTATGGAGTTTTTGGACAACATCAGCCGCGACCAGAGCAAAGGCGCCCGCGAAAGCAGTGGAGACCTTTCCTCTTATGCGTTTCATCAGGCAGACCACGGTTCGGATACCAATTTGATGGAGCAGAATGTGCGCTTGATGGAGCAAGAACGCGAAAAGATCCGCTTGCTGAAAGATGCTTTGGCGCGCCTTACCGAAGGGCATTATGGCAATTGTGAGATGTGTGGGGAGCTAATTCCCGAGGTGAGATTGGAAATGATTCCCTACGCCACCCACTGCATCGAATGCAAAGAAAAGACCGAAGACCGCACACGCCGTCGCAAGAGGTGATAGGATCTTGAAAAGGCTGAACACCCGTCCTGCTTGGATATTGATGGGCATCATCATTATCTTGGATCAAGCGTCCAAGATTCTTACCAGAGTGTTCACCTACGAGGGGCAATCCATCCCCATCCTCCAGAGCGTGTTTGGGGATACCTTTCGCTTTACCCATCTGCAAAATCCCGGTGCCGCATTCAGCATTTCGCTTTCCAATCCTGTGGTTAACCGCATCTTCTTTATCGCCGCATCCGTATTTGCGGTTGTCTTTATAATATACTTACTTTTCAGGGCGATACACAGATTGCAGGTATGGGCATTCGGCTTGATCTTGGGTGGTGCCATCGGTAATCTGATAGAT
The DNA here is from genome assembly GCA_012519465.1 of Candidatus Cloacimonadota bacterium. Lineage (GTDB taxonomy): Bacteria > Cloacimonadota > Cloacimonadia > Cloacimonadales > Cloacimonadaceae > UBA3900. The sequence continues at coordinate 2,915 of JAAYQD010000029.1, read as the reverse complement.
AGGATTATGATTGGCACAGTCACAGATTTTGTGGATGTGGATATCCCTGATATGCTTGGTATGACGCGTTTTCCCGTTTTTAATATAGCAGATAGCGCCATCTTTATAGGGATGGTGCTGCTTATTATAGATATAATTTTCCTCAAGGATGAGAGGCAACAGCAGCCTTTATCGATAGAGGAAGAGGATAGTATTAGTAAACAAGGAGTTATAGATGAATAAGCCCCTTATCACGGCTTTATTGCTCTTGCTGGTTGTTGGAGTGTCCGCACAGGTGCTCACCTGTCATGATATCCAATATACCGAAAATCCAAGTGGCGATTCCCCTTATGCTGGCCAAACCGTTACCGTGCAAGGCATTGTGACAGCCGAAAGGCTATACACTGGCACCAGCGCCACAAACTACGGCTTTATTATCAGCGATCCGGAAGGCGGTCCCTGGAGCGGCCTTTTGATCTTTACAAACCGCTACTTCCCCAATGTGGGTGATTTGGTGGAGGTATCCGGAACCATCGTGGAATATTATGGTCTCACGGAAATGTCTCCCACCACCAGCTACCAGGTGATTTCTTCTGGCAACCCTCTGCCTGCGCCCAGCATCATCACCACCGCCCAGCTTGCAGGCGCCGATGCCGAACAGTGGGAATGCTGTTTTGTGAGGGTGGAGAATAGCACCATCACCAGCATGCCCGATAGCTTTAACGTTTTTAAGGTAAACAACAGCACCGCTGCCTGCGCTGTAGACGATCAATGCTTTGATCGCACGGGCTTCAGCTGGCCTTCCATGGCGTTGGGGCAAGTGTGGGAACGCATCCAAGGCGTGGTGGATTATCACCAAAGCACCGGCTTCAAAATCAACCCTCGCAACATGCAGGATATCATCCAGGAATCGAATATCGGCAATGCCATCATCTCCATCCCCACGGTAAATGGCACGCTGAAGGAAACAGTGCAAGTGGCTGTAAACACTTCCAAAATCAATCTGAACTGGTATGTGAGCAGCTTCTCCACCACCATCAAGATAGATCCCAACAGGATCAAATATCAGGGTGTAACAGTGGATGAAACCACCGTGCTTTCCTATGCCCCGGAGGTGGAAGTATCCGCAGCTGGTGATCTGATTACCTTCAGCTATTTATCCCAAGAGCCAATCGTATCTGGTGAAGATGAAAAGCCTTTGTTTTATATGATGTTGGAGCCCCAGGTTTATGGTGAGGCATTGATTGAGATAGACAGTTTTAAATATGAAAACACACAGCTTGCCCTGCTCTATCATGGCAGTGTGATCACCAAGATTGGCAAAAGTATCGCCTATCTGAATATCAGCAGGCAGGATGGCCCCAAGAATATCTTCAACCCCCAGCTGGGCGAAAAGATAACGATAGAATACGGCTGCAAGACGGGCACAACCGGCGTGAATACCAAAGCCATCGTGAGGATTTATGATGCACAGGGACGCCTGGTCTCCACCCCCGTCAATAAAACCATTGCCAGCTCTTTTGGCGTGGAAAAGGTCTTGTGGGACGGTCGCGACACCAATATGAGATTGTTGCCTGCCGGCCTTTACTACTGTCATTTGGAAGTGATAGACCGCAGCAGCGGAGCCAAAGAGAAGACAGTGCAACCCATTGTGATTAAAACCAAATTGAAATAGGGGAGAACAGACATGAAAAAATATCTATTGATCTCGCTCCTCATCCTGCAGACAGCTTTGTTGATGGCTGTGTTTGATGATTATATCCCTTCCGCTCGTGCTCGCGGCATGGGTGGTGCTTATACCGCCGTGGTGGACGATGCTGCCGCTGTGTTTTTCAACCCTGCCGGCTTGGCACAGGTGGATTATGCCGCCCAACTGGGATTTTCCCAGCTTAATGGCCAGAGCTTTGCCGATTTTCGCACCGCTGCCGCAGGTGTCAAGCTTCCTGCCAAGCTGGGAACCATCGGCATTGGAGCCCGCATCATGGGCGTTTCCTTTGAGGATTTGGAGCTGATGAGCGAACAAGCCTTCACCCTGGCTCATGGCTTTGTGTTGCAGCATGACGTGCATTCCACCATCAGCGTGGGCTATGCCGCAAATTATTACCGGCTTTCCTTTGATGATGAAGACACGGATAACGCCTTTGGCTTGGACCTCGGCGTAAGCGCCCTCTTGCATGGACGCACCCGCCTTGCCTTCAATATCAGCAACCTAAACCAAGCCAAGATGGGCAACGAAAACCAAAGCATCCTCCCCTCCAAAATGGCTCTGGGTATTTCCTATCAACCCTATGACAAGGTGATTACCAGCATCGAGGTGAAAAAGGATTTTGCCCGTGAAACCGAATTTATGGGGGGAGTGGAAGCCTACGTATTGGAGCCTCTTGCCATCAGGTTTGGCGTTCATCAAAATCCCGCCACCTGGAATGCCGGAGTGGGATTGGATGTAAAGAATATCAAAATAGACTTTTCCTATTCGGCACATGCCGTTTTGCCCTCAACCCTTTACGGTAATCTGGGGTATGAATTTTAATCAGGAGGAGATATGAATAAAAAAACCTTCAATCGTCTCATCCCTGCCTTTATCCCCTTGATATTCAGTTTGGTGCGCCAGTTCAGAATCTCAAGCGCACACGATAGCAAAATAAAGAAACACGATAAAAGCCAGGAGAAGATTGCCACCATCGAACACCTGATGGTGCGTATGGAAAAGAAAATGGTTGTCCAAAGAAACCAGGCAAAGGTATTTAACTACCGCATTATGTGGTGGTTGGCAATCAATAGCGCCCTTCTGGTTGCCATCTTCGTCAAGCTCTTCTTTTTCTAAACCCTGTCTTACTAATCTATCCATTCAAGGCCCCTGTATCACCAAGTACAGCGGCCTTTTTGTTTGCCCGGAATTGCTTCACTTCCAAGCACTGGCACTTGAAACCTGGCTT
>JAAYQD010000373.1 GCA_012519465.1 Candidatus Cloacimonadota bacterium | reverse complement strand
GGAGCATGGCCGATGAGCTATGCTCCAGCTCATCATTTTGGCATATCCATAAAAAAAACTCAAAAGAATAAACAAAATGACAAAAAAAGGGTGATAAAAGTGTCAACCTATGTCAGGATAAGACACATGCCTTAGAGGTATCCCAAAAAGCTCCAAAGTCCGGAGGGAAGAGCGATTGCCAACTTTGTCTTGACAGATACGCCTAACCTGAGATATTGCACCTCAACTGCATAATTGCAAAGGACGTTACAAATGGATTATATAGAGTATAAAAAGATTGTGGGGGAATTGATAGACCAGATAACGGAAATCCGGAGGTTTCTTTGATCTGGACAAGCTGGAGGAAGAGCTATCTGCCAAAGAGCAGATAATGAACGAACCGGATTTTTGGAACGATCAAAACCGTGCCCGCAAGATCAGCAAAGAAATCAGCATTATCCGTGATGAAATAGAGCATATCGGCAAGCTGGAAGCTACCCGAGATGACCTTGGCACCTATCTGGAGCTGCTGGATGATGATTTTAACCAATCCCTGTATGATGATGCCCTCGCCAGTTTGAACACTCAGCGTGCTTTCATAGAAAAATCTGAGATAGAATGCTACTTGAGCGAAAAAAATGACCGCAACAGTGCCCTATTTAATATCCATGCGGGTGCAGGCGGTACGGAAGCCCAGGATTGGGCACAGATGCTGTATCGGATGTACACGCGTTGGGCGGAAAAGCAGGGTTATAAATACAATGTGATCGATTCCCTGCCCGGGGAAGAGGCAGGCCTCAAAAGCGTGAGCATAGAGATTGAGGGCGATTTTGCCTATGGGATGCTAAAGGCGGAGATTGGGGTGCATCGCTTGGTGCGCATTTCCCCGTTTAATGCCCAGGGCAAGCGGCAGACCTCCTTTGCCAGCGTGTTTGTATATCCCCAGTTTGATGATGATATCGAGGTGGAGATAGAAGCCAAAGACCTGAAGGTGGATACCTACCGTGCCAGCGGTGCCGGCGGACAGCACGTGAATACCACGGATTCCGCAGTGCGCATCACCCACCTGCCCACGGGGATAGTGGTGAGCTGTCAAAACGAGCGCAGCCAGATCCAAAACCGCGAAAAGGCGATGGCAATCCTCAAAAGCAGGCTATATCAGCATTATGAGGAAGAGCGCGAAAAGGAAAAGCAAAACCTGGAGAGCAGCAAAACCGATATCGGCTGGGGAAATCAAATCCGCTCCTACGTATTCCAGCCCTACCAGATGGTGAAAGACCTGCGCACAGACTTTGAGACCAGCCAGGTGGATAAGGTGATGGATGGCGATCTGGACGGCTTTATCTACGCTTGGCTAAAGTGGCACGCCGGCAATAAAACAAGGAAAATAGGATGAGCTACAAAAAACTATTGCCCCAATTGGATAAAGACAGATTGCCCCGGCATATAGGGCTGATCATGGATGGCAACGGGCGGTGGGCAAAAAAGCGCTTTCTGCCCAGATTGCAGGGGCACAGCGCCGGCGCCAAATCCATCAGGGAAGTGACGGAATTAGCTGTGGAAATCAGCCTGGAACATCTTACCTTTTATGCCTTTTCCACGGAAAATTGGAACCGTCCCCCGGATGAGGTGCAAGGGCTGCTCAAAATGCTCAAAGAACGGCTCATCAAGGAGATACCGGAGCTGAATGAACGCAATATTCATGTGCAATTCATAGGTTCGGAGGTGGGGCTGGACCCCCAGTATCTGGCAGATATCCGCAAAGTGGCGGCAATGACAGATGGCAATACTGGTCTGAAGGTAAATATAGCTTTCAATTATGGTGGAAGGCTGGAGATCGTGGAGGGAATCCAGAAGCTGTTTGATGCCTCTGCCCAAGATCCCTCTCTGATAGAAAAGCTTGATGTGCACAACTTTGCAGATTGGCTTTACACCGCTGGACAGCCGGAGCCGGATTTGATTATCCGCACCAGCGGGGAAATGAGGCTTTCCAACTTTCTCCTCTGGCAAAGCGCAT
>JAAYQD010000372.1 GCA_012519465.1 Candidatus Cloacimonadota bacterium | reverse complement strand
CCCGCTCATTGGTTCTGGCAACGCTGATATCGCGGGCAGACCACTCATTAAAAGAACTAATCTGCACGGCAGCGGTAAAATCCATATTTTCTGTGCGCATCAATTGGAAGTGGTTTCCATCAGACAGACAATAGAAAAGTGCGCCGGAGGAATGGGCAAAGCGGGGATAGCGCTCTGTGTATTGGGTATTGGTGAGGCGGGAGTACTCTTTGGTGGCGAGGTCTATCTTCCAGAGGTCTCCTGCCAGGCTACCGGTATATGCCTTGCGGTGTGCATCTCCATAACGGTTGAAGATGATGGATTTGCCATCGGGGGATAGGGTGGCAAAGCTGTCTCCAATCTCGGCGATCAGGGTGGCGGGGCTGCCATCCAACGGCAATCTGTAAAAGGAGGAGGAGCCATAGCGCATATTGGAGCGCGTTACCAAGAGAGCGGTGGAATCCGGATACCACTCCACCACGTTGTATGCATCCTTGGAAATCACGCGTGAATCTCCACCACGCACGGGTATCAGATAAACCATATTGCTGCCTTCACGATTTGAATTGAAGGCTATATGACGTCCGTCTGGAGACCATTGGGGACCCCATTCCTGGGCAGGCGTGGAGGTGAGCCTGCGGGCATCTCCACCGGCAAAGGGCACAATCCACAAATCGTTATCAAATACAAAGCACACATCATTGCCATCGGGGGAAATCGTGGGATCCTTGGGAAAGTATACCTGTGCTGCAAACAAGCCAGACAGATTTAAGAGGCATAGGATTAACAGGATAGCCGCTCTACGCATTATAACTCCTTAATAAGTTTCAGTTTTTTTCATCTATTGAAAGTCCGGTTTGGTATTTCCGGATCTGATATTCGTGTTTTTGGATACGGATATGGACGTGGGGATGGACGTCGTCTGCGATCCGTATGCCGGCGGGTTCTGAAACATCCCTATTCAAAAAGTTGTTCAATTCATTATCCAGCTCTTTTTCACAGGTGCTGATGCGGGAGGATAGGTCTTGTATCAAATCTTGATTGGCGCTTTGCTTGGCATGCACCAATTCCCGCGTGAGCTGCATCAACAGGTATTTTAAAAAGGGGCTGATGGTGATTTCCAGATTCACTTCGCTTCCGGATTCCACTTCTCCCACGGAGCCTGCTTCGATGCGCCTGGCACTCTGAACGGTGCTAAGGATGATGCTGGCGTTGTGAGGGAGAAATACTCCAGCTTCGCCCACCACTTCAGAGCCCTCAATATTGCCGCAATTCAGGGTGCCTTTGATGAGGATTTTGGAATGAAAGATATTGCTACAACTGAGGTCTCCCAATACTTCCAATCCATTTTGACGGCAGGAGGTGATGGAGCCTTCCACGGAGAGATTGCCGGCACAATTGATGCTGCTAAACTGGACGTCTCCCTCCACGCTGATATTGCCCTGTACGGCAAGAAAGCTGCGCAACACATTGCCTTTGACAAGTAAATCCACAGGTGTGCGCAAATCCTGAATCTCTTCCACATTGCCATTGATGATAAGCGTGTCATATACATTGATGACGCCATCTTCATCCATGCCAATATAACCGGCGCTGGTGCTGACGAATCTGCCTTTTTCGGAGACGTATGTCACGTTTTTGCCTGCGATGCTTTGGGCATATTCCGCCTGCTTCTCACCGGAAACAATCATCTCTCCCAATACGTTGTAGATGCTACTCTGGGTGGCAAATATGCTCTCGCTGAGGTCTGCCAAAACGGTGCCTTCCTCCACACAGGTAAGCTGTGCCACATCGGCGGCTTCGATGATGGGATCAAAGCGCCTGGCAGCTGCCATATCGAAGTAATAACGCGGAGTGGGCGTCTCTGTGCCGGCTTTGCACATGGCGATGGGGAAGGGCTGGTCAAATTCTTTTTGCAGGTTGTTTGTGCGGATATAGCGCAAGGCGTCTTCAAAGCCAAACTTGATGCCGGCTTCATCTATCAGAGCCAGAATGTCTTGTTCATCAATCAAGCGCCCACTTTTGTGGACGGTGAGCCATGCGGAAAGCTTGTCTTCGCTAATGG
>JAAYQD010000371.1 GCA_012519465.1 Candidatus Cloacimonadota bacterium | reverse complement strand
TGGTTTGTATTCAATTCTTTACTAATGGTATCCAGCTTTCTGAGCTGCATGGAGGGCAGCACTATCTGTTTGATATTAAAGACATACAGTGGCTGTCTTTGGCTGCTGTAGGTGAGGAATCCTTTTTTACTCACCGTCTGCCATTGCAGCTCCATTTCCACCAAAAGCAGGATTGCCTTTGTGAGGTTCAAGCTTTCCAGATCGTAAGATTCCTCTTCATCCAGGCTGTCTGATTCCTCATCAAAGAAAGCCGGGGAGTGTTGCCGTGGCATTATTTCACGAAGATCAGCGCCTTGTTCCAAAAGCAGCTTTTTGATCTCGGTTGCCAAGGCCTGGCTCCACTCACCGGCTCGAATATCCAGTATTAAGGGTTCATCTGTAGTGATACCGTTTACTATTTGATGGCAAATATCGGCAAGCTCTGCATCCAGGGTGAGGGCCGGTGCAAAGCTTGACCACAAGAGCAATCCCAGTATCAGCCACAGGCATTTGGGCATTATGTTTTATTCAGATAACCTAAGATATTTGTTTATCAAATCCATCCGTCTATAATTGGGATGGTCTTCTTTCAATTGCAGCAATTCCACATGGGCAGCGTAGATGTCGTCCATATTGTATTGACACATGGCCAGCTTCATGGATGCATCAGCAGCTTTGGGATGTTCGGGAAACATGTTTTTCACCTGTTGGAAATAAAAGGCTGCCACGCTCCATTCCTTTGCGCCATAATAGTTTTCTCCTATCCAGTAGTAAGCGTTGGCGCTCAGGTTTTCATTGGGGAATTGATGCAAGAATTCCTCAAATTTGAGGATTGATTCTTCATATCTATTCTTGTTATACAGGGTCAGAGCTGCCTTGTATTGGGTGGCGATATCCTGCTGGCGTTTTTTTTCTTTTTTGGCGCGCTCTTGAGAGATCACGTCTGAAAGGTCGGCAAGAGGTTCTGCCACCTCTCCCCACATCTCATCCACTCTATAACGCAGGGAATTGATATCTCTGGCGATGGTCACCAGTTCGGTTTCACGCTCATTGCGCACAACGCTCAAGCTTTCCGACAGGTCGTCACGCAGGTTTTCTATTTCCATATCAATGTTGCCCAAGCGGCTGGAGATAGAGTCCAAGGCACCTGTCATATACTCTTGTTGAGCAGCATCACCGCTGTTTTCCTTGAGCTCGGCCAACATATCCATAAAGGCATCCAACACAAAATCTGTGTCTTCGCGATAGGTTTCCAGCTCATTCCACAGCTTCTCGATTTCCTTGTCCAAGTCTCCATGATCCACAGAAATCAACATGGGCTCATCTATGGACATCACTTGTGGTTCAGGCTCGGGTTGATTTTTGAGGTCAACAAGGGTCTCGGTAAAGGCATTCAACACAAAATCTGTGTCTGCTCGATAGAGTTCCAGCTCTTCACGCAGCCTGTCTATATCAGAGGCATTATCGGCATACTCTTCAGATCTGCTTTTCACCTGCAGTTTCAGCTCGGTATGTTCTTTGTTCAGCTCTGCTATTTCAAGGGCGTTTGCAGCATAAGCTTCAGACCCTTCTTTCACCTTGCGGCTCAGCTCATCTTGCATGGCAACCAGATTTGTGGCTCTGTCATTCAAGCTGGCAAGCTCGTCATAAATCAGAGGAAGCTCAGATTCATAAAGAGCAATTTTGTCTGCTTCCAATTCAAGAAGCAGCTCGCTGATCCTCTCTTTTTGGGCAAGGATATCTTTGCGCAAGACTTCCAGTTCCGTTTCTTGCTCGCCTTGCTTGGACATCAGAGTTTGGATCTTATCCTTTTCCACCCTGAAAGTCCGGTTACTTACACATCCTACCATCACCAAAGCGGTAAGAACAAGCAGTAAAAGACTTTTTTTCATGTTACACTCCTTGTATTCTTTGATTTATAAGCTTGTCAGAAATGCTTTATAGCCTCTGTATGTGGAATACAAATCCGCCTTGCTGCACATCTCATAAAGTGAGTGCATGCCCATCAGACCTGTACCACAATCTATCACTTCAGCGCCCAGATTGGCAAGGATATAGGCGATGGTGCCGCCGCCGCCTTCATCCACCTTGCCCAGGGCACCCATCTGCCAATACACTCCGGCATCATTGAAGATGCGTATTACTTTGGCTACAAATTCTGCATTGGCATCGTTACAACCGGATTTGCCACCGGCACCGGTGAATTTGGAGATGCCCACGCCGTGGTTGAAAAGCGTGGCATTTTGGCGTTCGTGCACGCCGGGATAGTTGGGATCCATGGCTGCAGTAACGTCTGCGGAGAGGATCTGGGAATTCATAAAGGTATTGCGCAGGTTGGCAGAGGAATCACACTCCCCGTTGGCTTTCAACAGTCTGCCCACAAAGTCTTCCAGGAATACGGATTGGGCGCCGGTATTGCCTTGGCTGCCCACTTCCTCTTTATCAGAAAAGTACACGATCATCGTTTTGCTGGGTTTGGCATCCAGATTGTCTATCAAAGCGGTGAGCGCTGCGTAGGAGCAGATGCGGTCGTCCTGTCCATAGCCCACCACCATGCTGGAATCTATGCCGGCATCGCGGCTGCGTGTGGCAGGAACCAGCTCCAGCTCCGCAGAGATAAAGTCTGCTTCCGTGATGCCATAGCGGGCGTTCAGTTGCTTCAGGGCATACAGTTTCACGGCTTCTTTGTCTTCGTTGTTGGGCTCTTGCATACCGCCAAATACCAGGTTCATGCGGGAGGCATCGATGGCATCGGCAAGGTTTTTGGTATATTGTTCTTTTCTGGCAAGGTGGGGCAAAAGGTCGGGGATGATGAATACGGGTTCATCCTCTTTTTCACCCAGGCTGATTTCCAACACACTGCCGTCTTTTTTGATGATAGCGCCGTGCAGTGCCAGGGGAGTGGAAACCCATTGATACTTTTTGATGCCGCCATAATAATGGGTGCGCATGCAAGCCATGGTGCTGGATGCATCTTCGTAAAGGGGATTTTGTTTCAGGTCCACGCGGGGCGTATCGATATGGGCTGCCACCATGTTAAATCCCTCGCTGATCGGCTTGCTGCCTATCACGGCAAACGCCATGGTTTTACCACGGAAGATGCTGTAAACACGCTTCTTGGCGTTCTTGGCACCCAGGGCTTGAAACTTATGTTTTTTAAGCAGGTTTTCTACATAAGCCACGGTTTCTCTCACGGTCTTTGCCTGATCCAGAAACTCCTTGTATGGCTCTGCATAGCTGAAGGCTGCGTCTTGTTCTGCCTGGGAAGCATCCTTAAAAAAGTTCTTCCGTTCATACAGCAGATCGTTTTTTTTGGCATCCTTTTTTGTCATTTATATCTCCATTATGTTTTATTTATAAGATTTGCAACACCTTGAGCTGTCTTTCGCCCATCGGTGCCTTCACCAATGCCACCTCGGATTGCCCCTTGCCCAAAAGCGCACTGCCTATGGGAGAAACAGCCGAAACAGCCTGGTAGGATTCTTCAGTAAAAAAGTTCAATTCATCGGCGCCCACCACCCTGAAGGTCACCTTCTCTCCGGTGGATATATCCTCGGTGTGGCAAGTGCTGCCAAAGCGCACCTTATCTTTGGGGAAGGAGCTGGTATCCACCACCTTGAGGATGGCTGCACGCCGGCGCAGATGGTCTATTTCACCATCCACCGCGCGTTGCCTCTCACGGGCTGCCTTGTATTCTGCATTTTCAGACAGATCCCCAAATTCCCGGGCGGTTGCCACGGCTTTGATAATCTCCGGGCGTTCGTCATTCATCAGATGGGCTATGCGCCGCTGAATCTTTTCCATGCCTTCCAGAGTGATAAATATGCTGAGATCCATCAGCTTTTAACCTTCTTTTTTCTTTTTTGCAATGTACGCTGTGCTGTCATGGCTGCCTTTTTCACGCGGGCATTGCCGCTCAGCGTCCAGGTTTGCACAAATTCCTCTATCTGCGCATCCCAATCAATCACGGATGCACAGAGGATTTCCACGGTCTCCGGATCACGCAGATGGCCGTGCTCCTTCCACACTTGCATATATTTATCCAAGTCTATTTTATAAAGTGCCTTCATCAGGGTGATGTGGTTTATCTGGCTCTCTTCCAAAGGCTTCAACCATTGGTTTACATAGTGCGCCACGATGCCATCGACGCTATCTGCCTCACGCCTCATCAGCTTGATCAAAAGGTTCACCGTGGCTTTGGGAATCTCCGGGTTGGGGTTTGCATCCCATTTGAACACGATGGGCAGATATTCATCTGGTTTTTTGCGCAAAAGCGGCAGGAACACCCTTTCCAATAGCGGAGACAAATCCGACGGCGTTCCGCTTTCCATCGCTTCTTCAAATAGTGGCATATACAGTTCCGGCTTCTTGGGCAACAGCCTGCTCATCATAGTGATAAAACCGTTCCGCCCCACCTCTCCTTTCTTAAACCACAGATGGCGGTAAAAAGGCAGATATTTCACATGGGTTTTGCCCATTTTGGAGACAAGGGTTCTGCTCACATAGGTGATCACTTCGGAAGGGATTTTCCCATTCACCCGCTCTGGATAGGCATTAAAAATTATATCAAAGTCATAATCCTTGTTGGGCAGCTTGTTTTCCAAGTAGTCCAGTGTGTCTTTATCCAGCCGTTCCTTCCAGTCGATGGTGATCATTATCTCTCCTTCCTTATATTTTTTCTCAATAGTGCCATGAGTGATTTTTGCCGTATACTGTCAAGATAAATTATCAATTCCACCCCCATGGCCATATTTCTCTGCTCCCACACCTCCCTCTATAATACATAGGGATACGCGGCTCAAAATGCGATAATGCCATTCATGATGCGCTGATAACGCCATGAGCAGTATGTCGATGCAAAAAGTATATAACATTTGATAGAGCGCAGATATTGTGGCAGCGCAAAGATGTCGTATTGCCAGCCTTTGCCCTTGCCCAGATTTGCCCCCAAGCACAGGCCTTAATCAATAGGTAAACAGTTCTTTAAGCTGTTCTCCCGTCAGACTGCTCAAGAGCTGCTGTCCCCCCGAAACCACCGCATCAAACATCGCCAGTTTGTTCTGTTGCAAAGCCAGGATCTTTTCCTCCACTGTGCCCTTGGAAATGAGGCGAAATACCTGCACCTTCTTTGTTTGGCCAATGCGGTGCACGCGGTCGATAGCCTGGTTTTCGCCCATGGGGTTCCACCAGGGATCATACAGGATCACGGTGTCTGCGCTGGTGAGGTTGAGGCCGGTGCCGCCTGTTTTGAGGCTGATCAAAAACACGCGCTTCTCCGGATTGGTCTCAAATTCCTGCACCACAGCCATCCTGTTTTTGGTCTTGCCATCCAGATAAGAGTAATCCAAACCTATCTGGTCAAAGCTCTTACGGATGATTTCCAGCATCGTCACAAACTGGGAGAAGACCAAGATTTTATGGCCACTGGCAAGGGAATCCTGCACCAATTCCAAGAGCTGTTCCAGCTTGGTACTGGTCTGGGGCACCGCCTTGATATCGGGATTCACCAGATGGGGATGATTGCAGATTTGGCGCAGCTTGGTGAGTGCCGAAAGGATATGTATATAATTGATGGCACCGGATTTGCCGGCGGGGAAGAGCTGTTTGTTTACCATCTCCAACACCTGCAGATATGCCTTTTCCTGAACGGTGCCCAATTTGCACCAGGAGATTTGCTCCTGCTTATCCGGCAGCTCCAAAAGCACGTCTTTCTTGATGCGGCGTAGCATAAAGGGCGCCACCATCCGATGCAGACGCTGCTGGGCTTGTGCCTCATCCTCTGCCAACATAAAGATATTCCTAAATTTCTTCAAACTATACAGATAGCCGGGCATCAAAAAGTCGTAGATACTCCACAGCTCCGTGAGGTTATTCTCCACCGGAGTTCCGGAAAGCGCCATGCGATGCTCGCTCTTCAGCTTTTTGATGGCTGCCGTGCGCTGGGCGGAAACGTTCTTGATATTTTGCGCCTCATCCAACACGATATAATGAAACTGGATTTGGCTCAAGAGTGCCAGATCGTTCAAAACCAGGCTATACGGCACCAACAGCAGCTTCACATTTGGCTGTTTCAGCATCTGGGACCTGATATCCTTGCCACCCTCCAATACCAGATACGAGATATTGGTATGAAATTTGGCTATCTCTGCCACCCAGTTGTAGAGCAGGGTTTTGGGACAGATCAAGAGAGAGGTCTTCCCCTCCGGTGTATTCATCAGCACGCTGAGCGCCTGAATGGTCTTACCCAGCCCCATCTCATCCGCCAGGATGCCATTGAGGCCATAATGCTGCAGCATCTGCAGCCATGCCACGCCCGCTTTCTGATAGCTGCGCAACACGCTTTGCAGGTTTATCGGCAGCGGTGTGACCACCTCCAGGCTGCGTCTTTGCAAGTCTATCGCCATCTGATTCAGCCAGCTATCCTGCATCATGCGGATGGCAGGACGGTCTTTTAACAGCTTGTGCAGATATGGCAGTTCGCTCATCCTGGCCCGATACACGGAATCCTTGTATGCCT
>JAAYQD010000370.1 GCA_012519465.1 Candidatus Cloacimonadota bacterium | reverse complement strand
TCAAATTGGGTAACAAACACCTCGCCGTGGCGATGGGTGCATCCTTGATGACTCAGCGTAACCGTGCTGAAAACGTGACCGAGGAAGAACTGGGCAAGCTGGTCTTCGAGCCTTTTGCCAATCCCTTCCGTGTGTATGAGCTTTACAAAGACGTGGAAGCCTTCCTGAAAGTGGTGGAAAACGGTGCTGACGTGTATTGCTTCAACTCCCGTGGATACTGGAAAGAATCTGATGACGAGCTGGAAGCAATTCCCCTTGTCACCTCTCTCACCCTCCAGACTGCCGTCCTCACAGACAAGCTGGAATGGGAAGATTGGGATATGCTGCCCGGCGCCATGATCCCCACCAAGGAAAGCATTGACAAAGTGATGCCTGGCTACTATGATAAGTATCAACCCAAAGCTCGTGGCAACATGGATAAATACTTGGCAACCCTCAAGGATAGATTCCAACAACGCCGTGATTACTTGGGCAATAGCGACCTCGCGGAACGCCCCGAACTCTTGGATGCGATCGTATCAACCCTGCATCTGGACGTTTAAAAATAACCTATATGAAGAAAAGCCCCCGTTGATTGTGCGGGGGCTTTTTCTATTGTCGTTTTAAAAGGAGTTACTTGGATTTGGTGGCTGCCTTGCTTTTTTGATCTTTTTGAGGCTCGGCAGGCTTCTCTGTTTTGCTCTGGTCTTCCTTGGTTGCTTTGACTGGTGGCTGAGCTTTGGGCTTTTCCACCGGTTGCGCAGGTGCAGCTGGCTTTGTTACCTGAGGTTGGGCAGCCTTGGTAGGAGGGGAAGTAGCTTGCCTGGTTTCTGTTCTATTACTGGAGGGTACCACCACAGGAGACGAAGGAGCTTTGGTAGGTGTAGTCTTCTGCTCATACTTTGGAGGGTTAGGCGGTGGATTCTTTGTCTTATCTGGCTTCACAGGGTCATTGGCGCTGCCTATGGGAGGTTTTTGTGTGGAACCTGCAGTGACATCTCCTTGATGTATAACAGGAGGCCTGGGTCTGGGATTACTTGGTGGAGGAGGTGGTGGCGGAGGCGTCCATCCCGTGTAGTAATAGGGAGGATACCAGGGATGGAAATGGTGATGATGACGCGGCTTGGGATGGCGGTAGCGATAGCCATAATACACACTTACCTGCCAGTATTTGTTTTTCACATCCCGCTCCATCTCAAACCTGAATACTGAAGGTGATTCCACAGCTTCACTTTCACTCTCATGCGTGAAAGGAACGTAAATCTCCTCTTTGATGGGCAGATATCCCTTTTTGGTAATCATCAGCATGATGGCTCTGCCGGGGATACCTTCCTGGATATCCATATATTCATCCATTATTACGGGATAGACGGGTGTGGGCGTTTGCGCCAGATACAAGTCTGGATCATAGAGGGTTACATCAGCTCCCTTGGGCGATGTAACCACCTTAAATGCTCCATACATGGAATCCGCATGCAGCAAAGTACCAAATGCAAGCACACCCAGCAGTATAAAAATGAGCTTTTTCATAATTGACTCCTAAGCTAATCTCTACTTGATTATACCTCAGGAATGGCAAAAGCCTGCATAAAACCTATTTGAAATAATAGTATAACCCCACTTGAGGGATATACATTATGATATCATCCTTGTGGTCGTAAGTAATGGGCAATTCAAAGGAAACATGGAAATGGCGGGTGATTCCAAGCTCAACGCCGGGCCCCATGCCTACCACCCATCCGTGTTCTGTCTCATTGGACCTTGTGATGGGATCATCAGTTAAAATATAATCGATACGATTGTATCCATAGGAATCAGTATATTGGTTCTTCTCATAGGTGGCAGTGTGGAGAGTCTTTCTGTTATAATGGTATGATCCACCACCCATCAGATAAAACCTGCCCATATTGAAATGGTCCAATATCACTATGCCATTGACGGCAGCAGAGGCGTAGGTACTACGACCCTTTTTGGAGACATTGATGAGGTTTGCTGTGGTATCAAGATCATCATAATGATAGGTGCCAAATTTCACATCGTTGTTTCCCAAAGTATATGCCCCCAATGTGCCTTGAATGCCCAAGGTTTCACCCATCCAGCGCATGGAATAACCATTGCCGGAGGAAGTGCCAAAATGCAAGCCAAAGGATGCTTTATCATTTGATATTTGGGCGCTGAGGCTCAATGCGACAAGGGCAAAGAGCAGGATAAGGATAAAGTGTTTGTTATTCATGTTTCACCTTCTTGTTAAAATGATGCTGTTTACAGAGCTTCTATCAGCCTGTAAATGCAGCTTTTCTTTATATGCTTTAATCAAATTGTACGCGTGGTGCTTCCTCGGCTCCCACAGCTGCCTGGAAAAAGGGCAAGGGACGCATGCCAAATATGGAAGCTATGATATTGTTTGGGAATACAACCACGTATTTGTTGAAACTGGAAACACTGTCATTGAAGCGTCCACGTTCTGTGGTAATACGGTTTTCAGTGCCTTCCAGCTGATCTTGCAGTTGCAGGAAGTTCTGATTTGCCTTCAGTTCTGGATAGTTTTCCACTACAACCATTAAACGGCTGAGGGCGGAACTGAGACCAGCCTGTGCTTCTTCAAACCTGGCAAAAGCCTCAGGATCATTGATCAATTCGGGGTTCACGTTCATTTGCCCCACTTTGGCGCGGGCTTCCACCACGTCTGTGAGCGTACTCTTTTCAAAATTGGCTGCACCCTGCACGGTGGATACCAGATTGGGAATAAGGTCAAATCTACGTTGATATTGGTTTTGCACTTGTCCCCATTTGTT
>JAAYQD010000369.1 GCA_012519465.1 Candidatus Cloacimonadota bacterium | reverse complement strand
TGGCGGAACAAGGCTTGGGCGTAAATGATGCCGGCAGCGTGCTGAATTACCTCTATTTTGGTGTAAATACAGGCGTCTACCCCTCTCTTATCTTCTTGGGGATTGGTGCCATGACTGATTTTTCCACCCTGATAGCAAACCCCAAACTCATCCTTTTGGGCGCCGCAGCCCAATTTGGCATCTTTGCCACCTTTATTGGTTCCCTGCTTTTGGGCTTCAATATCATGGAAGCCGCCTCCATCTGCATCATCGGCGGTGCGGATGGACCCACCTCCATCTATATCACCTCCAAGCTGGCTCCGCATATGCTGGGTCCCATCGCTCTGGCGGCATATTCCTATATGTCTCTGGTGCCCGTGATTCAGCCGCCCATCATGAAGCTACTCACCACCAAAAAAGAACGCCTGATCCGGATGAAACCCCTGCGTGTGGTTTCCAAACGGGAAAAGATCCTCTTCCCCTTGGTGGCATTTGTGGTCACCGTGCTCATCTCCCCCGGCAGCGTGGTGCTATTGGCAATGCTGTTTTTGGGTAATCTGCTCAAGGAAAGTGGGGTTACGGAGCGCCTTGCCGCCTCCGCCAGAGGAGTGTTGATTGACGTGGTAACCGTTCTGATTGGGCTCACAGTGGGCGCCAAAACCACTGCCGCCACATTCCTCACGCCTGCATCCATCAAGATCTTTGTGTTGGGTGCGGCCGCCTTCTCCGTGGCAACCGCTGCAGGAGTGATCTTTGCCAAAATCATGAACCTCTTTGTGAAGGATAAAATCAATCCGCTCATCGGCAATGCCGGCGTCTCTGCCGTGCCTGCTTCTGCGAGAGTATCGCAGGTGGTGGGACAGCAATACGACAAATCAAACTATCTGATCATGCACGCCATGGCCCCCAACGTTGCTGGAGTGGTAGGTTCCGCAGTGGCAGCGGGTGTATTTTTGGGCATCTTGGCGAAATAATCGTTTCCCTTCTCGGAGGGCACTCGGAGCAGGTTACAGGTTACAGTGGCTTGCTTCGCAAGCAGTTGAGCGGCGCTTGGCACGCACCCAGCATTCGTTATTCATTATTCTCAATTCATCGCGAGCGCAGCGAGCTCCTTAAAGAGTCTCGGAGAGACGATATTTCAGGTCAACTCAAGTTTTTACGTATATGTTACGAGTCTCGGAGAGACGGTATTTCATGGCGATTTCCCCTGTCCCCTGGTCACTCCGCGCCCATTAGCCACCCTTGTACCACCCTTGTCTCACCCTTGCCTAGACAAAGGAGAGACAAGGGTGGTTAATAAGGAAGGAGGCGAGCTTGTATGAAGAGTAAGAAAATAAACCTTGACCTAATTATTGAAAGCGCATTCATGGTATAGATGCATCCAACAATGTGAAAAACAAAGACATGGAGTTATAAATGCCCGAAAAACACATCGTAGTGACAGGAGACAGCAGAAATATGAGCCTTATCAAAGATGAATCCGTGCATCTGATCGTCACATCTCCGCCTTATTGGCAGTTAAAAGATTATGGGACTGAAGATCAGATTGGATTCAACGATGATTATGAGAGCTACATAAATAATCTTAATCTTGTTTGGAAAGAGTGTTTTAGGGTTTTACATCCCGGATGCAGGCTTTGCATCAATATCGGAGATCAATTTGCCCGTTCGGTTTACTATGGACGCTACAAGGTAATACCCATTCGCACTGAGATCATCAAGTTCTGCGAAAGCTTGGGCATGGATTATATGGGTGCCATCATTTGGCAAAAGAAAACAACCATGAACACAAGTGGTGGAGGCTCTGTGATGGGCAGTTATCCCTACCCCCGCAACGGTATTTTGAAGATAGACTATGAATTCATTTTGCTGTTTAAAAAACTGGGTAATGCCCCCAAACCAAGTCCAGAACAAAAACAAGCTTCAAAGCTCACTCACGCAGAATGGAATGAATACTTTAGCGGACATTGGAATTTTGCCGGGGCAAAACAAAATGAACATCTGGCAATGTTTCCCCTGGAACTGCCCACACGCTTGATTAAGATGTTTAGCTTCCAGGGAGAAACCGTGTTAGACCCCTTTTTGGGTAGCGGCACCACAAGCTTGGCGGCTATCAATAATAGAAGAAACTCTTTGGGCTACGAGATCAACCCCAGCTATATTGATGTGATCAAAAACAAATTGAATCCAAATCAAATGGAATTGTTCACACGCAAGGTGGAATATCTTACAGACGAAAGCCCTATTCCTGATCCAAGTCAGCTCAGATCTTCCTTTTACACGTTTTCAGATCCGCATAAGATCGATAAGATAATCGACGTGAAAAAACTGCAATTTGGATCAAGAATTGATGATAAAGAAGTGGAACAAACCGAATACTATGGAGTAAAAAGTATAATTAATCCCGTTTTATTGACTCTTAATAATGGCTTGAAAATAAGGCTGTTAGGAATTAAAGAAAAACCTGAACTGTCTGATAAGGCCATGAGCTACTTAAATGAAAAACTCAAAGGCCAGCAGGTGTTTTTGCGTTTTGATCATGACAAGTATGACGAAAACAACAACTTACTATGTTATATGTATCTTAAAAACAAGACTTTTATAAACATGCATCTCTTAAAAAACCGTCTGGTTGATTTGGACGAAAAACACTCATTTCAATACGCTCAAAAATTCAAGGAGGCACTGTTATGAATAGCTGGCATAAATCACAAGAAGGCCGGAACTACAAATATCATCGAGAAACACTTTTAAACTACGGTGTGAATCGTTGGGGGCTAAACAGAACCTACAGTGTCGATAAGGTTTCCGAGCTAATTCGAAAATGTGCACCGGATTCCTATGAATCTTGGGTTAATTATTATTTTGAACATGCGCGCCAGCAAAAGAATGATGGCATAGAAATCACCAAAGAATACTTAAGAGACCTTGGCGAAAGGCTTTATGTAAAACTTAGCGAAGTGGTTCATAAAGAATTGTCTTCGATTACCGAAAAAGAATGTGTTGATTATGTTTATAATCTTGTAATAAACCGCACTTATGAAGGTTATTTCATCGAAATCAATACGGTATATGGTGCCTTGGAAAAAGAGCTTGGTGTCGAGATTGAGCCCGCACCGGATGCTTGGGATAGAAGATATTGTGTAGATTTTTTCATCAAAATTACAGAGCAAAGATACATTGGCATCCAAATCAAACCAGTTACGGGTCAATCTTTAGACCAATACCAATGGGAACATATCCATGCGGCAAACCATGCAAAGTTCAAAGAGAAATATGCCGGGCAGGTTTTTTTCATTTATTCGGCAAAGAAAAAGATCTTAAATGCAGATATCATCCCCGAGATTCGAGCTGAAATCGCCAGATTAAGCTAATACCCACGCCTAATACCAGATACTTTATAAAACCTGCGCTTCCACCCTGTTTCCGGAGTGAGCCACCTATCCAACAGCCAAATCCCAAAAAAGTCTTGACAGATATCCCCTTCTTTATAGAGTAATATTTCCCCTATTGAAATGTGAATTACACTGCCTCTGGGGGCTTATTTGGATTAAAATGAATATATAATAATGGAGGTTCCGAATGAAAACTGGCGGATGCCGTTATGGAACACATCGAGTGATTGAGCCGCAGGGCGTATTGCCCCAGCCGGCAAGAGTATTAAACAACGATATGAGCGAGATTTGGGATAACGAGCTCCTGGTGGACGTGATACGTCTGAACGTGGATAGCGCATCGTTTCACCAAATCAAAAACAAGCTTGCCGCACAAGGCCACACAGATTTGGAAAAGGCTTTTGCAGAGCATGCCATTGAGCTCACAGACCGCACTGGCAAACACAAGAATGAAGACACCGGCTCTGGTGGGATGCTGATCGGACGCGTGGCTGCCATTGGTGAAAATTTTGAAATGAAAGACCAAATCAAGGTGGGAGATACAATCGCCAGCCTGGTATCCCTCTCCCTCACGCCGCTCAAGATCACCAAGGTCAAAAAGGTGCTTTTGGATAAAGATCAGGTGGAAATCGAAGGACAGGCAATCATCTTCAGCAGTGGCATTTATGCCCGTTTGCCGGAAGATATGGACGAGAACCTGGCCCTCAGCGTGTTGGACGTGGCAGGAGCTCCCGCCCAGGCAGAGCGCTTGGTGCGTCCCGGAGACACAGTGGTAATCCTGGGTGCCCATGGCAAAAGTGGAATCCTTTGCAATGCCGTATCCAAAGAGCGTGCCAGGGTATCCGGCAAGGTAATCGGCATCGTCCGCAATCCCAATTATATCCCGGTATGCACAGAGACCGGCTGTGATGAAGTAATTATATCCAGCGCCACAGACGCCATCACCATCCAAAAAGAGGTATCCAGACTCACCGATGGCAAAATGGCAGACGTGGTGATCAACGTGGTGAATATCGAAGATACAGAATTGCCCAGCATCATGGCATGTAAAGACCGTGGATTGGTTTACTTCTTTTCCATGGCAACATCCTTTACCAAGGCAGCCTTGGGTGCAGAAGGCATCGGCGCAGATGTGGATATGATTTTGGGCAATGGTTATGCGCGCAATCACGCTATGATCTCATTGGATCTGTTGCGCCGTAATCCCGTATTGATGAGACTTTTTAAAGAACGTTATATAGACTAAGGGAGGAACCCCCATGAGTGATATCATCCCCATCCGTTCCATTGCCACAGACGAAGAGTGGAAAGATTGGTATTGGCAGCTTCGCAATCGCATCACAGATTTTGATACGCTGCGCAAATACATCCGCCTCCTGCCCGAAGAAGAGCAGATGGCACAAAACACCGCCTACTCCTTCCGTATGGCAATCACACCATACTATCTATCCCGCATAGATCAATCCAATCCAAAAGACCCCGTGCGCCTGCAAGCCATACCCCGCATTCAGGAAAGCTATCTGGCAGACGTGGATATGGCAGACCCCCTGCACGAAGATGACGATGCGCCCGTACCCGGCATGACCCATCGCTATCCAGACAGGGTACTGCTGTTGATTACCGATCAGTGTGCCATGTATTGCAGACATTGCACGCGCCGCCGCAAAGCCGGATAGAATGACGCCCCCATGCCCCACGAGAACGTGGAAAAAGCCATCCAATATATCCGCGAACACAAAGAAGTGCGCGACGTGATCCTCAGCGGTGGCGATCCCCTCACCATCAGTGATGAGCGCATTGATGAGATTTTGGGCAAACTGGCTGCCATCGACCACGTGGATATCGTGCGCTTGGGCTCCCGTTTACCGGTGGTTTTGCCGCAAAGAGTGAATGACAACCTGCTGAATGTGCTCAAAAAGTACAAATTCCTCTGGCTGAATACCCACTTTAACCATCCCAACGAGCTTGGAGAAGAAAACGCGGAAGCCCTGGCACGTCTGGCAGAAATCGGCGTGGTGCTAAGCAACCAAACCGTACTCCTCAAAGGCGTTAACGATCATCCGGATGTGATGAAAGAATTGGTGCACAAACTGGTGAAAAACCGCGTGCGCCCATACTATATCTATCAATGTGATCTTTCCCAGGGAATCTCTCATTTCCGCACCCCCGTTTCCAAGGGAATCGAAATCATGGAATCCCTGCGCGGACACACCTCCGGTCTTTGTATCCCCACCTATGTGGTGGATGCCCCCGGCGGCGGAGGCAAGATCCCCGTGATGCCAAATTACCTCATCTCTCAAATGCCCGGCAGGGTGATATTGCGCAATTATGAAGGCTTTATCACCACCTACACAGAACCCGGCTTTGAAGCTCAAAAAGATGAAGACTACCGCAGCCTTTGCCCTCAGGAGCGCCGTTCCACCGATGGTGTGATGAGCCTGTTGAGAGGCGAAAAAGTGGCAGTGGGACCTTCAGACACAAAACGGAATCTGCGCCGCAAAAACTAAGCATGTGTTTTAACTGGATCACCGGCGATGGCGTGAATATCATTGCCATCGTCGGGATTTCTAAAAACGCTGGTAAGACATCGTTATTAAACCATCTGCTGAGGATGTGTCCCCACACCTCCATGGCAGTATTCTCCACCGGGTTGGATGGTGAAGAGGAAGATAGCGTGTTCAGGACGCCAAAGCCAGCCGTCACCCTGCCTGCGGATACCATCTTTTGCTGCGATTCCCGCACACTGGATGAAAAGGGAGGCACCGTGGAAGTATTGGCAAGCATTCCCGATATCCAAAGACCCCTCTGGATAGCCCGCAGCCGCTTTCAAATCCAAACCCGCATCACTGGGCCTGCCACTGTGGCAGACCAGATTCAACTTTCCAGACAGATGCAGAGCCTGGGTGCCAAGAAGATAATCATCGATGGCTCCCTGGACCGCAAATCCATAACCCTCAGCCCTGCCATCGATGCCATAGCCCTGGTTTTGGGGGCATCTTTTGGGAACGTGCAAGAAGTGACCACAGAGCTGGATAGGCTGCTCATGCTGGGCAATATCAAGCTCTACCCTGCCATCAATGAGGAATACGAACTGCTGAGTGAAACGGAAGAGGTTCTATTTTACAAAGATAACACTTGGCAGAGCACTGAGATCAAAACTTTCTTCGGCAATGAAACCCTCATTTCCACCCTCATCAAATCCCTGCCCAAATCCAGCCGGATATTCATCCCCGGAGTCCTCAGCAAACATAGCCTGCCCCTTCTGAAAGATGTGTTTGCCATGCAGGAGACCCATATAATCCTGAGGCACCCGGATTGCCTCAAGATAGATTTGCCAGACCTGAAAGCCCTGCATGAAAGGTGCAGACTCCTTACCCTCATTCCCTTCAGGATAAAGGCAGTGGCACTAAATGCTGAGGCAATTGGAGCCGCCAGTGCAGACGCCGCTCATTTCCGCAGCCATATCAGGACTGCATTCCCCCAACTGAATATTATTGACGTTATGGAAGTGGAGCATGCTTGAGCGCGACAAGCTGACAGCCAGAATTGTGAACCTGGGGCTGGGCAGTAATATCATCCTCTCTTTGGCAAAGACGTTCTTTGGCATCTTTGGCCACTCTCCTGCGCTGCTTGCAGATGGTATCAATTCCGTATCGGACGTGGTTTACTATGTGGTGGTCAAGATTTTTATGCACCATGCACGCAAGCCTGCAGATGCAGAGCATCCTTATGGGCATCGCCAGCTGGAAAACATTGCCGCCATCGTGGTTGGCGCCTTCATCCTCACCACTGGTATAGCCATCTTTTGGGATGCCATCAACAAGGTATTCAATCAGTTAAGCGGTCATGCACCCGGTCGTTCAGCATCCTTTGCTGTGCTCATTATCGCCATCGGCACCATCCTGCTCAAGATATTCCTCTATTTTTATACAAACAAGATTTACCGCAAGGTGGATAATCCCACCGTGCGCGCCTTGGCAAATGACCATCTGAACGATATCATGGCAACCGCTGCTGTGGTTGTGGGCGTGATTATGGGACGGCTGGGCTTTCACTGGATGGGTCCCGCTGCCGGAGCCATCGTAGCCTTTTATATCGCCAAAACAGGGGTTGAGATTATCATGGATTCCTCTGCAGACCTCATGGACAGCGTCCCCGATCCGGAGTTTGGCAGGCAGGTGCGCAATATCGCACTTCAGGTGGAAGGAGTGTATCGCATTGAAGAGCTTGGCGTACATCGTTTTGGACACCTTTTCACAATCAATATGACCATCGGCGTGGATGGATCTTTGAGCGTGGAGGAAGGGCACAAGCTCTCTCATGCCGTGGAAGATGCACTGATGGCAAAGTATGGTACCTCGCTCCACAGCGTTCATATCCACTACCATCCAGCCTTTCCACAAGTCACATAGTTTATGGAGTTAATTTATGATTACAGGGAGAAACGTCCTACTGGGCATAGTCTTATCCGTATTCGTTGGGTTTTCCCTTTATAGTATTCTGGATTCCACACCATCTTCCGCAAAACAGCGTAATCTCGCTAAACAAGCCGAAGACATAGTGGAGATAGACCCCTGGATTACCGAAGTGATCCCGGCTGGAGGCAGTCTTTATGGGATTATGGAAAATAACGGAATCCCGCTTAGAGAGATTGCCACCATCACCTATCAGTTTGGAGATTATATAGACGTCTCCACCATCCAACCGGGGGATACCCTCAAGATCAAGCTGTCAGATGACAAACAGAAGATAGAGGCAATGACTTTTGTGCAGGAACCCACTGTGCGCCACCAATTTAAGGTGCAGGGTGATAGCCTTGTTTATACTCAGGAAAAGCTGCCCACACGCATGGAAACCAAGCTCATTACCGGCAATCTGGAGGGTACGCTCAGTGAATCCCTGGCATCCAAGGGGCTTCCCAATAGTGACGTGCAGCAGATCATCAACGCTCTGGAATCCAAAATAGACTTTCGCCGGCGTGCCAAAAGCGAGGATGAATACCAAATCTTGGCAGACCTGCGTTACTTTGAAGGGAAGCTCATTTCCGGCGGCAAAATCCTGTATGTGCAATATAAGGGCAAATCCACCGGCACCCACGAGCTCTTTCGCTATGAAGATCCAAACCCCAAGTCTGTGCTCACCGGCCTCTATGGCCCCGAAGGCAAGATCGTGCGCTCCTCCAGCGGAGGCGGCGTGGGCTATCCACTTGCCCATATCCACGTGAGGTCAAAGTTTGGACGCCGGATAGACCCCGTTTATGGCAATTGGGCAATGCACCAGGGCGTGGATTATAAAGCCTCACACGGAACACCGGTGATGGCTGTGGCAAATGGCACCGTCACAGAAGCCCACTATGCCGGCGGATGGGGCAATCAAATCCGCATCAAGCATCCCAGCGGTCTCATCACCCAATATGCCCACCTCTCTTCCATAGGCGTAAAACGAGGTCAAAGCGTGAAGAAAGGCCAGATAATCGGCCGCGTGGGCAGCACCGGAAAATCCACCGGCCCTCACCTCCACTTTGGCTTGATGAAAAACGGACAGTGGATTGATCCCTCAAACCTGAAAATGGTGGCATCCGAAGAACTGAC
>JAAYQD010000368.1 GCA_012519465.1 Candidatus Cloacimonadota bacterium | reverse complement strand
CCACCCTTGTACCACCCTTGTCTCACCCTTGTCGAGGCAAAGGAGAGACAAAGGTGGTTAACAGGCAAGAACCCTGAAACCCTATAAGTGCATTAGCCTTCCAGCCCCAAAAAAAGCCCGCTTTTGCTCAGCGCCGCCCAAGCCCGGTTTCCTTGCCTCAAAGACAAAAATCAAAAAGGGGGACGAAAATCATCCATCCCCGCTCGCTTAAAACACTGTGTTTATTGGAGGTTCACCAATCATAATCCCAGTCCATCGGTTCATCATGCTCATCGCCTTCAAAGCTCATGTGTTCGTTTTGGAAAATGGCGCAGTTTTCAAAGCGCACCATTCTGGGGTTGTTGGTCACCTCATGCACGTTGTTTTTAAAGATGGCACATCCCTGGAATTTGATTCTTGAATTATTCGAATGGATGAGATAGCTGGTGTCCCACTGTCCGAAGGCGGCGTTATCGAAGATGGCGCAGTCAGTGAAGGTTACATCCTTGCAGTCGCTGAAGTTCAGAGTGTTGAATTCAATATTATTCCGAATCACGCAGTTTACAAAGTTCACATCGCTCACCCTCACCATCGTCATGGCATTATAAGTGCAATCTGTTATGGAGCTTAGCTCACACGTCAAGCCGCTGCTATCCCAGGCAGTGATGCCTTCGATGCCACAGCCCCACAGCTCGCAATTCCAGATGGAAAAGTCTTGGCAGTGATCCAGTTCCACCACCCCGCCAGTGCAATAACCACCATCGGTGTGTCCCAGGCTCAGGTTTTCCAGGCGGATGTCTTTGCAGTTTTCAAATTTTATCACGTTGGCATAGCGCGGTTCCGCCATAATCACGCTCAAACCCACGGCTCTGCCGGTGATGGTAAGGTTGTTCACATTGCTGACCACCAGTTGATATCCATCGAAAACTTCTTCCCAGCGTGCATTTTTAGGCATCCCCAGCGTTTGTTTTCCCGAAAACACCAAATAACCGCCGTCCAAACCCTCCAAGTTGATCACCGTGTTTGAGCCGATAGCTTTCAAAAATTCCCGTTCGTTTGTAACGTTTACTACGTTCATTTCGCCTAGCTTTGCGGCAGCCAGAGGGATTACTGCTGCCAGCACTGCCACCAAAGTTAAACAGCACAAAAATGCTCTGCGCATGGCTTCTCTCCTTAAAATGCTTCTGGCGCATGGCGGAAACCCTCGGGTTGCCAGCCCACGCTGATTCATATCCAACGCCCACCGCAGGTTTTTGTCAAGCAAAATATGCTCAATTCAACCAATTTGCCTCTTGACAGAAAATGGCATCATAAATAAAAAGGTGATGCTGTGTAAATGTCTGAACATAATGCAATAGAGGATTATGGTGCAACCCTTAGATTCCAAAGCCCTAACTGCCAATTTGGCAGTGACAAAACAAGCCCGTATAGAACTGGATAATGAAGCCTTATGGCTCTTGGATAGCTGTGCTTCTCATTTTGGCATTCATCAACGTTGCAAAGAGCTTCTTGAAGAAATATATCATCCTTTTATGAATCCCGAATTGGCGATGGGGCTGATGCGCAAGGGGATTTTGGGAGATATGTGGGTCTTTATGCAACTGGAAGAAACCGCCAGGGCACAGCGTGCGCTCTTTGCCTCTTATCAAAAAGTGTGGGAAAAAGCCAGCGAACCATCCCTGCATCTGAGGATGATAGGCGAGGTATTGGAATTTATGGCAACCCTGTGTGGCTTTGCAGAGGCTGATCATCAGCTGCTTTTGGATATCCTGCACCACTTGGAAGAGGATGCCAAGAGCTATCCGCAACATTATATCCGGCTCAATGGCCACGTGCGCAAGAGCTTTTTGAAGCTGCCCGCCGCGGATGAATTGCAAAACCGGGCGCAGGCATTTTTAAGGCAGCTATTTGATGATGGCTTTCTATTGTGGCAACAGCAAAGCACGCATCTGCCCCTCTTGGGGGAGGATGGATTTCCCCTGGCGCCCTATTGGGAAGGCTTGCAAGAGACTATTAAAAGCCTGCAAAGCATCAAGGATTTTACCCGGCTGCCCTCCTTTAGCGATACCGCCAATAGGCTGCGGGAAAGCGTGTGCCAGATAGAGGATAATCTGGGGCGTTTGGATTATATCTTTGCCCTCCTAAAGCTGCAGGGCATGGAAGACCTGCGGGATCACCTGCTCTGGGACCTCAACCGCGAGATGATAAACCTGTATAAAGATATGCCGGCAGAGGAGATACCGGATATCATCGATTCCGTGTTTGCCGCCTTGGAGAGCTTTCACGACAGCCACCTTTCCATCGTGTTGGATTGTCTGCTTTCCATAGGCAAGACGGTGATCAATGCAGGCAACGCAGAGCATAGCAAACACTTTATGCAAAGGCTCACCCAGCTGAAATTCACTCCGCCGGGAGAGGTGCGCATCCGCGAAGATTGGCAATTGGATACGGATAAAAACCATATCAAACACATCCGGATGCTGATGGAGCTGATCAAGCTGGACCCCAATCTGGGCAAAGACCTGCTGGCTTATCTGGTGATCAATGTGACCAAGAGCGGCATCTTTATCTCCGATGAAGACCTCTTTCAAAAGGACGTCTCCAACCTGCTCAACGCCGATATCAGGGGCGTGTTTATCCAGTTGAGACACCTCCTGCGGCAGATCCCCGTTTTCTTTAGCGAGATCGGGGCGGAAGGCGAAATTCGGGATTTGAGCACAGAGGTGGATGAGCTTTCCCAGCGCCATGACAGGCTTATCCATTTCTTGCGCAAACAGGTGCATACGGAGAGCAACAACACCCATATCAAGCTGTGTGCCTCCATCTTGGATTATTGGACTGATCTGGATATTGGCAAGCTGGATAATATGATTCCAGAGGATGTGCGGCAGTATTTGGAGCAAAAGGATGACCTGCAACACAAGCAAAATAAGGCGGTTAATGCGTTTTTGGCAGAGAAAAACTTGAGTGCCAGCCAGCTCTTGGCGCTATCCTGGCAAAATCTGGAACGCACCTTTGACGGCAAGGAAGAGGGGAGCTTTTATCTGAAACGCCTGCGCCTGCTGTGTAATATCCATCTGCTGCTCAAGGATAAATACGAGCTGGATCCCTATGATATCGTAAAGTTTTTGGCGCGCTACAAGTTCTTTGATTCCAAGGAGCAAAACCGTTTGCGCACCAGCCTGGTGCGAAAGGATTATGAGAGCTCCATCCGCCAGTTGCTCAGTTATATAGGCAAATTAAACAGCATCATCCTCAACCCCATGCCCAGCACGGGTTGGGACAATATATTTTATAAACGCCACATCGCTGCGGGCATCCCCTCCATGTATGGCAGCTACCGCGAACCCAAACTGGAAGCGATGGGCATGGTATTCAGGATAGAAAACGTGGTGCGGCGCCTCTTTGAGCACAGCATCAAACAGATAAACCTCAGCTATATAAACGGCAGGAATTTGCGCCGTATCGTGAAGATATTGGGGCTTTACGATTATGCTATGAGCCAGGAGATGCTCACCAATTTTGCCTATAGCTCCACGGTGGAGATGCTGGATTCGGTGACCAATATCATGAACGCCAGTCTGGAGCAATACATGGATATCTTCCGTCTGTTGAAAGACAGCGTGAATGAGATTGTAAATGAATACTACTTCAGGTTTTATGATCCGGAGCTAAAGCGGCGCTGTGCTGATGAAAGCCGTGGACTTTCCTCTGAAATAGAGGCGGAAGGCATCTATCGCAAGCTGTTGATGGGTTCGTTTTTGGTGCAGGGGCTGGATGTATTTATCAGCAATCTGATCGAGACATTGGCGGGGATGAAGCGGCTGTTTAAGCCTCAGGATATCGCCAAATTGATGTCCTATGACCCGGATAAACTATTTGTGCATCTGCATAGCAGCCATACACATCTGGACAATCAGGTGGCTTTGGGCTCCAAGGCGTTTTTCCTGAAACGGCTGTGGCACTTTGAATATCCCATCCCTCCGGGCTTTGTGATTACCACGGAGCTTTTCCGCAATCGCCATGTAATCAATACGCATCCAGATATATCAGAGGAATTTGACGAGCTTTTGCGCACCCATCTGGGCAGGATGGAGAGGCATACCAGGCACTTTTTGGGAGATCCGTCCAAGCCGCTGCTCCTCTCGGTGCGCTCTGGTGCGCCCATGAGCCTGCCCGGGGCGATGGATACCTTCCTCAATATAGGGCTCAACGATGAGGTGACCCTGCTGCTTTCCCAACAGCGCAATTATAGCTGGACGGCTTGGGATTCATATCGGCGCCTCATCCAAAGCTGGGGCATGGCGTATGGCATTCCCAGAGATATCTTTGACGAGGTGATGCTGCGCTATAAACAGAAGTATCAGGTGGAGTTGAAGACACAGTTTTCCCCGGATGTGATGCAGCAAATGACGCAGGATTATAAGGAAGTGTTGGCGATCTATGGCATCGAGCTGGAGCAAGATCCCTTCCGCCAGCTTTATCGGGCAATCTCACACGTTTTGGATAGCTGGAATGCCGATCTGGCAAAGGCTTACCGCCGCAAATTGCAGATCTCCGATGAATGGGGCACGGCGGTGATCATCCAAAAGATGGTGATGGGTAATATCTCGCTTGATTCCGGCTCCGGAGTGCTTTTCACCCATGCGCAATGGCACGAGGGAGCGGGCATTTGCCTGAATGGAGATTACACCATCTGCAGCCAGGGGGAAGACGTGGTGGCAGGCTTGGTGCACACCCTGCCCATTTCCAGGGCACAGGCTTTGCATCAGGAGCGCAGCGTGGACCTCTCTTTGGAAGAGCGTTTCCCCGGTGTGTACAATAGGCTGTTGCGCTTGGCTAATCAGCTGATCCGAGACCGCAATTTCCCGCATCAGGAGATAGAATTCACCTTTGAGGGTCCGGCGGAAGATCAGGTATTCCTCTTGCAGACGCGCAATCAGATCATCAGCAAGATGCCGGATTATATGGTGTTGGCAGAGAGTGCTTTGGATGCCCCGCGCTTGGGCAGCGGCATCGGCATAGGCAAGGGGGCACTACATGGGCTGATCGTGATCAATATCGAAGATATCGATGAATACAAGGCGCAAGGGCATCCGCTCATTCTGGTGCGGCCGGATACCGTGCCCGATGATATGGTATTGCTCTTTGAATGCCAGGGGCTGCTCACCTCCAGGGGTGGAGTGACATCCCACGCTGCGGTGACCGCCACCCGGCTGGGATTGATTGGCATCGTGAATTGCTGGGACCTCGTGGTGGATGAGATCAATTCCCGCTGCCGCATTGGTGATATCCAGCTGAGCGCAGGCGATTCCATCACCATAGACGCCTCTACAGGAGCCATTTATGAGGGGCATTTGCCTCTGAAAACCATGCATGAAATTTACTAATAAATAAAAAAGACAAAGGAGAGAAAAATGGACCTCAGCCTCAGAAGCAAAAAACTGCTGGGCATCAATAGCCTGGGCAGAATCGGGAAGTTACTTCTTTGGAATCAGATCCACCTCAAACACTTTGACGGCATCGTGGTCAATTGTGGCCGCGAGATCGGCAAAAACCTGGATGACCTGATACAGGTGATTGAGACGGATAGCAGTTATGGCTCCATTCACCGCTTTATGAACGGGATGGTTGGCCCCAAGGTTCCCATCAAAATCATCGATCCCTCAAAGCCACTCTTGGAAATCGATGGCATCCCCGTAAAAGTGCTAAGGGAAGCGCGTAACCCCAAGGATATCAATTGGTTGAATGAAGGCGTGAAGCTGGTGGTGGATTGCACAGGGCAATTTTTGGATCCCACCCTCACCTCAGATTCCGGCAAGCCCTGCGTGCGTGGTCACCTGGATGCCGGAGCCCTCAAGGTTTTATGCAGCGCACCTTTCAAGATCAAGAGCGGTTCCGGCGCACCGGAAGACAGCAAAACCATGATTTATGGCATCAACCATCTGGAATATGATGCACGTCAACACCATATCATTTCCGCAGCCTCCTGCACCACAACCGGTTTGGCACACATGATCAAACCACTCTTGGATAATGCCGCCACCTCCAGGATCATGACCGCATCCATGAGCACCATCCATGCCTCCACAAACACTCAATCCATCCTGGATAACGTTCCCAAGGCGGGTGCTTCAGACCTGCGCAAAAGCCGCAGCGTGTTCAACAATATCATTCTTTCCACCACCGGTGCTGCCAAGGCATTGGAACTGGTGATGCCCCAGGTGAAAGATATCGGCTTTATGGCGGATAGCGTGCGTATCCCCACCAATACGGTCTCCCTGATCAATCTCAACGTCACCTTCCATACGGAATTGGACCCCCTGGGAGAGCCTGTGGTTACCCGCAAGCTGATCAACGACCTCTATCAGCAGGCGGCAAATGGACCACAAAAAGACCTGTTGATATTCAGCGAAAGGCAGAACGTGAGTGCGGATATGATTGGCAGCATGGCATCTGTGACCATTGAAGCCCATGAAACCCACACCCGTACAGGATTGATCGCCATTCCGGAGCAATACTTGAAAGCCCAGGGTTTGCCCATTGATAAAAAGGTGGAAATGCCCGTGACGCATGCCAAGATCTTTGGTTGGTATGATAACGAACTGGGCTCCTACGTGTATTCCCTGTCCAAACTGGCTATTCATATCGAGGAAAACAGCTTCTAAGAAGTGCCAGCGATATAATACACCTGATACTTGAAGATACGGAGTAGCGAAGAACAAGGCGCTGCTCCGTATTGTTTTGCGGATACATATCTTTATAGGTTAAGCATTATTTATGAGGAATTTCAGGATATTGGATAGCATTATTCACAAATGTTTTGGCTTTTTTCTTTTCTTGCTTATACTATTAGCAAATTCATTACACACTAAACATAGAAATGGAGAACAAAATGAAGAAACTTGCATTAATTAGCGTACTGGTGTTGCTCGTATTTGGAGCAGCCTTTGCGGAATCCAGTTATGGATTGCGTGCAGGAGTAAACCTTTCCAGTTATAATGGGAAAAACGCTTCCGGTGGAACCAAGCTTGGCTTCCACGGCGGCTTGATGATGATGTATGAGCTGCATCCCATGCTTACCCTGCAGCCTGAATTGCTTTACACCCAAAGAGGTGCCAAAAAAGATAGTGGCAGCGTTACATGGAGCCAAACCCAGCATTATGCAGAATTGCCCATCCTGCTCAAGCTTAATTTGTCAGCAGGCGATATCCTGGTTCAGCCCTACGCTGGTCCCGAATTTCGTTATATGCTGTCTGGGAAAAGAACTGCCAAAGTAGCAGGAGTAGAGACCACATCTGATATTAAGAACATGAACGATTTTGACTTTGGCGTGGGCTGGGGTGCAGATATAATTTATAACAACTTCCTGTTTGGAGCACGCTATAGCATTGGTATGAGCAATATCTATGAAAAGTCCGGTGGCAGCCAGTCTGATATTAAGAACAATGCCATCATGATCAATCTGGGTGTTGTGTACTAAGACAATAGAGATTAAAGAATTACAAAAGCCATCCCTCGGGGTGGCTTTTTGCTTTAGGGGGATATTCAGTTATGCCGCTGCAGGATGGTTTTTAGCTTGCGAAAGAGGTTGAGCGGCTTGCCTGGGCGGGGAAACTCTTTGGGGTCCAGGCTATCCAACGCTGCCAAAGTACGCTTGGCAATGCCGCCATCCAGATAGGGATTCACCTCTGCCATTGCCTCATTGCGGATGCGTTTAAGCTCTTCCGGATCATCCAGGCAGCGGTCTATGGCAGCGCGCAGCTGGCTGGCGTCCCGTATATCCAATGCCTTTTGGGGACGGGCGATGCTCTTATAGGTGATTACCGGTTTATCCAGGGCATAAAACTCATAGACCACGCTGGAGGTATCCGAGATGAGCACATCGCTGGCATGCAGGCAGATAGTGATATCCTCCTCGGTGTGGATGCGTCCTTTTGCCGGGTCGATGTCTTGAAAAGGCGCAATCAATTCCTGTGGCATCAGGAGGTGAAATTTGAAGAGCCAATACTCATCCTCTTTGATGATATGAGGGATCACGGATGCCAGCTCGTGGGCGGATTCCATGCTTCTGCTAAAGGTGGGAGCGTAGAGGATAACCTTCTTATCTGGGGGTATTTGCAGGGTTTGTCTGGGATTATCTCCCTGCCAAGAGAGGATGCCATCGATTTTGAGCCAGCCGGTTTCTCTCACTTCAAAATAGGGATGCTTTTGCTGCATTGCCAGAAAGCGCTCTGTGACATAGGGTCCAGAGGTGAAATAGGCATCACAGAAGTGGCGGATTCTGAAGTGTGCATCCTTTTCTACTCCCAGGCCATGGAATATCTGCACCTTCATGCCGGGGATGCGGTGATCCACGAAGTTACCAGGTACCAAAACGTAGTCTGGCTGATAGCTTTTCGCTTGGCGGAGGGAGGTGAAAACCCGTTGGCTGCGCATGGCTTGAGGCAGCTTTTCCCACACTCCTTGATTTACCAAGAGTGCGTAATCCCGTCCCTCCCCATCCATGAGGCGCATCAGGGGTTGGATGATGGCAAGGGAGTAGAGCTTGGAGATATAAAAGAGGTATTTCACTTAGCCTTTGCCTTCGCGGATATCACCCTTAATCTCTGTGGAAGAGATGTTTGGCGTACGCTCCAGGTAATGCACCTGGCAGTATTCCTTTAGGAAGTCAAACTCTCCCTGCCAATCATCCCCAATCACGAAGATATCCACCTGGTGCTTGATTATATCGGATGCCTTTTGCTCCCAGGTCTCTTCCGGAATCACTTCATCCACATATTTGATAGCCCTCACGATCGCCGCACGTTCTGCATAGGGATACACGCAGTGCTTGTTTTTGATGCGGTTAAATTCATCGGTGGAAACAGCCACGATGAGGTAATCCCCCATTGCATTTGCCCTTTCCAGTAGGCGCAGATGCCCATAATGAAAGAGATCGAAGGTGCCGTAGGTGATGACGCGCTTCATGGGGTTTCCCACAAGAGCCCGTCTTCGCGGATATGCAGCTGGGGGAAGCCGTCTTTGGCGGGCAGGGTGATTACATAGCCAAAAGAAGTGCTTTGTATCTTGGGTTTCAGCTTTTTGAGCGGGGCTGGTATCTTCAGCTTGCACAAAGAGCGGGCATAGCTACCGTGATCGTATTGATATTGCTTTTGCAGGTAATAAAGCTGGCGTAGGCTCTCTTTGCGATACTCGATGGCAGGGATGGAAAAGGAAATATCTGTGCCAGCCGGCTGGTGGGCAAAGAAGAGATAGCCCCAGCGCTCCGGATAGTGCATGGCGATCAGCCCTTGTGGGCTCCACACCCAGTTGTATTCTGGCTTACCGTCTATCTTTTGATACATCCCATCCACGATCTGGGTATCCCAGTTCACGCGGGAAAAGTTGAGCCGCCACCAATCCCCATGCGGAGGAGGAGTGGGTTTGTGGGCGCACTCTGCCAACACGCTCATCGGTATTCTCATCTCCACCTGCCAGGCGGTATCTATATCCGAGGGATCGTTGAGGGTGCCTTCCAGATGGATGCCATACTGGATGCCGCGAATATCCCAGGCATTGATAGCCACCTGCTGCCGATCGCGGTAAGGTTTGATGAGAAAGAGGTCCCAGAGGGTGCCCAAGGCATTGATTTCCAGCTCGTAATAATCGTGAGTATCGCCATCAGGATCAATGAACACCTCAAAATCGTTATCGTGAAAGATCACCGCATCCCGTTCGGTGAGGGTAGCCCATATATGAGGCTCCTCCATACGGGCAGCGATATAGAGATAATCGTCATCCCATAGGATTTTGGCGCGGGTGCTATGGAAAGGCAGGGGCTTCAGCTCCCCTTCGATATCCACAAATTCCTCTGTCCATGGCGTTTTCTGCCAGTCATCCTCATCCAAAATGCCATCCATCACCAGCTCTCCAGTGGCTTTACAGGCGGTATAGGAGAGGGGATTGAAGGGCAAGGCAGGCGTGGGAAATACATCTGCCACCAGCAGATATGCCATAAATATGAGTGTCACTAAAACATAAGTCTTTTTCATTGTAATGCTCCTAAATCGATGCCGGAATAGGGCAACAGCGTACGCAGGGTGGCAGTTGCCAAGCCAATGCAGCTATCTGCTGCTCCGTAATAGATATAGATGGGGGTATCCATTCCCAGGGGTTCGTCCATGGGATTGATGGCAACGGTGGGGAAGATCACGTTGGGCACCTGTCCCATTATCTCATAGTCTGCACGAGGTTCAAGGATGTTAAAAGCGCCGCGTGCCAATAGTTTATGGGGCTCTGTGGCATCCAGCAGGGATACTCCCGCCTGGTAGATGCCTCCCCCGCCAAAGTGGGTGGCAACTCCGTGATAAATATGCAGCCAGCCCAGCTCTGTGAGCAAGGGCGGCGGTCCGCTGCCTATCAGCTCATCCCAATAGTGTGGCCGTCCCTGCATCACTATTCCCTGCTCTTCCCAAGCGCAAAGATCATCTGATACATAGGCAAGGATGCGGGTGCCAGAGCGCACTCCATCGGCTCCCAAGTGCTCATTGGGGCGGGAAAGCATCCAGTATCTGCCGTCTATCTT
Organism: Candidatus Cloacimonadota bacterium; assembly: GCA_012519465.1. Lineage (GTDB taxonomy): Bacteria > Cloacimonadota > Cloacimonadia > Cloacimonadales > Cloacimonadaceae > UBA3900. The sequence continues at coordinate 4,924 of JAAYQD010000368.1, read as the reverse complement.
GTGGGGAAAGAGCACCCCATTGCGCTGCCCCTCGTCATTTAGCATCCCTAAATAAGAGAGGGTATCCAAATCCTCGCTTTCAAAGATCACCACCCTACAGCCGGCTTCAGAGTCCACGGCACAGGTGACCAGATATCTGCCTTCAATATACACGATGCGGGGATCGTAAATATGGTAATATGGATGGGGAAAGCCCTGCATTCCCCTGATCTCCACGGGCTTGGAGGCAATATCAAATTCTATCCCATCCCGGGAGGTGGCTTTCACTAGATAGGTCTCTCTGCCCCTGTTTTGCACCCGCAAAAGCAGGATGATCTGCCGCTGATGATAGATGCCACCGGGGTTGAAGACGGACGTGACATCATCGAGGCGGGGATCAGTGCTGCTAATATCTTCTCTGGTGATAACGGGGGAATGGGGATGGCGTTTTACCACAGGCTTTCCACCTCTTTGATACGCTGGGGCAGATCGTCTTCACATTGTCCGTTCCAAAAGACCTCCGCCATGGCAAATACACGCGGGAAGAGCATCCTCTTGACTGTGGCAAAGTCTGGCATATACTCCGTCCACACATTCGCCTGCCCTCCCAAGAGCAGCTTATCATCCTCAAATTCATATTCCCGGGGCTTGATTGCCATCACTTTTTCCAGAGTGGTAACGCCATGCGCTCCGGGGGTAGCGGGGTCTTCTTCTGCCCGCCAATCAAAGTAAAGCAGTTTGTTGGGCGAGATGATATAACGGTTGCCATTGGCGGCAGCTTTGCGGGCGGCGTCTTTGCCATCACCGCGCCAAACGTGCACTATGGGTTGGCTGCCCAAGTTCCCATCCAAGATTTCATCCCAGCCAACCAGCGTCTTTCCTGCATCTACCAGGGTTTGTTGCAGCTCTCCAATCAACCAGCTTTGCAGCTCCTCCTCATCCTGCAAGCCTTCCTCGCGGATGCGCTGTTGACAGTGCGGACACTCTTTCCAGCGGTGTTTGGGCGCCTCATCCCCGCCGATGTGCAGATAGGGACTGGGGAAGAGCTCGGCAACCTCCAGGAGCAGCTCTTTTAAAAAGGATAAGGTGGCGTCTTTGCCGGCACAGAGGATATCCTCGGAGATGCCCCACACGGTGAGGGGTTCAAACTCTTGGGGGAAGCATGCCAGATCCGGATATGCGCTCAGGATAGCCATGGCATGCCCGGGCAGGTCTATCTCCGGTATCACCGTGATACCGAGGCTGCAGGCGTATTTCACCACCTCTTTAATCTCTTTTTTGGTGTAAAAGCCGCCGTAGATGCTGCCATCATCCTCCTTACGCCACGCCCCTTTGCGGGTGAGGAGGGGGAAGCGGGTGCTATTGATGCGCCAGCCCTGATCATCAGAGAGATGCCAGTGGAATCGGTTCAGCTTCAGCGCCGCCATCCAGTCCAGATATTGGCACACCTCTTTTACGCCAAAGAAGTGACGGCTCACGTCCAGATGCAGCCCCCGCCATTCATAGGCTGGGTTATCACCAATGAATTGGGTTTCCAGCTTGCCTTGATGGAAGGTCAAAGCACGATGGATCAGCTGTTTGAGGCTGGCAAAGGCATTGCGTAAGCCCTGCTCCCCATCGGTGGTGATCATGATTTCAGTGGCACTTACGTTGATGATATAGGCACCGTCCAGATGGTTCAGGTTTACGTTTAAATCTATATCGATCAGCAAGATGCCATCTTTGGGCGGAAAGGTGGATGCGCCCAAATAGCCATGCAGCCAGTATTCAAACTGGGTGACGATGCGCTTGATGCGCGCACAATTCTTTCCTGCCACCCGAAACATAGGTGTGGAGGCTATTTGCAGATAGTCTTCCGAGATTACCCTAAGGGTGGGTGTGGGTATCATGATTCCTCTCTTGTAAGGTGTAAGGTCTTGATCTCATAGGGCTTAAATCGCATGGTAACAATGCCATCATCACACACAACGTCTTCCTCCAAGGGTCGCTCCCGCAGGTCACAATAGCGAGGGTTGGCAAAGCCCTCTGGCACGGTGTATTCTGCCTTGGCGTTACCGCCCTGATATTCATAGAAGCGGATGATGATGCCTTCGCCCTTTTCAGCAGGCTTGATGGTCTCCAGCTTTACTGATGCCAAGTCCGGCTTGAAATTGGGCAATACCGGCAGGGTCCTGCCTGCAGGCAGTTCCACCACCAGGGGAGGAGCATTAAACTTGTGTGCTTGGGGCAACACCCCGCCACCATTGGCATCATTTAGGTGTGGGTAAAACCCGTAACCATAGGAATGCTGATGGATATCGGCATTCGGATCCACGTCTGCAAGAGAGCGTAAGAGGTTGATATCCATTTCGTTATCCACCACGCGGTGCCCGTATTTGCAATCGTTCAAGAGCGCCACCCCATGATCACGCTGGGAGAGATCAATCCAGCGGTGGGCAGGCACCTCGAACTTGGCATTCTCAAAGCTATTGGAGGGCTTGGCGCTGCGTTTCAATACGCCCATGGCTATCTCAAAACTTGCCTCCGCAGCGTGCACAGCGGGGAAGAAGTGCGCTCTCAGCATCTTATGCCGCTCCTTCCAATCCACCTCATGATGGAATTTGATCCAGGGTGCGGCATCGGAGAGTTCCACCATTTGGATGATGGTGGAACCACCTATCTTGATCTCAAAGGTCAGCCTTTGTAAATGTGCTCCCGCCCGCCAACAACCATCGTCCAATAGCCTCACCGCGTGTGGCAGGCGTGCAGAGGCAGTGCGGTAATAGTGGTTGATATCCCAGGCGCCCCAGTTGTTGGGCTCGTCTTCCCACAGCTTCAGGATATTGGATTCGGCTGCCAGCACCTCGCTGCCGTCTTCTTTCAGGATCACGCTTGTGAGGGTGCCCTGTGGGGAAAGCTGCACCTTCACGTGCTCGTTTTCCATCTCCAATTCGTCATAAGGCAGGGCAATTTGATTGTTACAGCGTTCCTCTTCCCAATCCACCACAGCCACCGCCCAGGCATCCATATTTACCCGCACTAATAGTTTATCCTTCAAGAGGATGGCAGGCAAGAGGTTGCCATTTTCATCCAAGGCGGCACTTTCTGATAGCTCCAGGGGAAATTCCAGCCAGGCTTGATTTGCCCAGGAATTGGCATTGATCACGGCGAAGGAGCGTCTAAAGTCAGACGGTGCATCTGCCAGATCCTGGACGGTCTGTCGGATATATTCACCTATTTTTTGATGATTAGCCTCACTAATAGAGCGGGAATCCTCATACACCGAGGTGATGGAGGAGCCGGGGATGATATCGTGGAATTGCAACAGCAGGGTATCTTCCCATACTTCGCGCAAAAGCTGCGGATACGTGTTCCCATCCAGCGTGGCGATAAATTCTGCCATATTCAGCAGGCGCTCGCTGTGCCGGTTGTCATATTTCATGCGCCCCTGAGTGGTATAGGTGCCGCGATGCAGCTCCAGATACAGCTCGCCAAACAGCTTTGGCAACAGGCTCTTATCCAGGCTCTTCAGATGTTGGAAGAATTCCTCCGCCTTGGCAAAGCGAAAGCGTGGACTGCCTTCCAAATCCTCTTGACGGATGCCATACTCGATGTGTTCCCGTGTGGGACCGCCACCGCCATCGCCGATGCCATAGAGATTGAGAAAGCTATCGCAAATCCCGCTCTGGTCATAGCGCTGTTCAGTTTGGATAAAGGAAGAGGGGTTGTTTGAAAAGTTGTAATCGTTGGTGGGCATCTGATGCGCCAAGATGCGGCTGCCATCGATGCCTTCCCACATAAAGAGATGATGGGGGAAGGTGTTGCTCTCGTTCCAGCTCAGCTTTTGCGTCATAAACCAATCCAAACCACAGCCCACGAGGAATTGCGGCAGATTGGCATTGAAGCCAAAGCAATCCGGCAGCCACAGCCCGCGGGGAGAGATATCGAACTCCTCTTCAAAGTAGGAGAGACCATAGTTTAACTGGCGGATGATGGATTCACCGCTGATGAGGTTGGTATCAAATTCCACCCATCCCGCACCCTGCACCTCCCATCTGCCAGCACGGTAGGCATCTTTAACCTCCTCATAGAGGGAGGGATACAGCTCCTTCATCCATTTATAAAGCTGTGCCTGAGAGGCACCAAAGATGTATTGGGGATATTCTTCCATCAGCCTCAGGGCATTGGCAAAGCTGCGTCCGCCCTTGCGTTTGGTCTCGCGCAGGGGCCACAGCCACGCCAAATCCAGATGAGCATGGCCAACGCTGTATGCAGTTAAAGATGAAGCATTTGCGGGCATGGCAAGCAAGCCTTGCAGTATCTGGGCACATTCCTCCCGGGAGGTTTCCCAGAGATCACAAACCCTATCCAATCCATGCAAAATACGCTGACGGCGCACTTGCCCCGCCGGCAATGCCAATGCCAGATCCAAGAGCAGAGAGATATCGGTGATCAGGCTGCGCAACCCACTATCCACGCTCACCAGCTTGCAGACATTAAGGTGAAAATCGTCCTTGCCACCGCCAAAGAGTCCATTGGCAGCAGCTTCGATCAGAAAATCATGCTGCGCCCCCGTCCGGGTGGCGTCATCTTCCTCCTTGCCAATGGGAACCAGATATTTGGCAGCCTTATGATACCAATCCACCTTGGGAGTAAGCCCTTGCCAGGGGCGTCCCTGCCGCCAAACGCAAGCCTCGCCATCACAATCGAACCACAAAGCCAGCTCTTTGCCAGCCAGCTCCGGGGGGATCGTGACGCTTACCTTAAACCAAGCGCTGCCCCACAGCTCGCCCCACTTATCTCCCAGCTGGATGGCACGCCAATTTTGGCTCTCCAAATCTGTATAGGGAATGGGCAAATCATGATAACAAAAGGATGCATGCGCCTGTGCAGAATGCTGGTGAACCAAGGGCTGAAGCCTCTCTATCAAGCGCCTTATCCGTTCAATATGAATCTTTTCATTTTG
>JAAYQD010000367.1 GCA_012519465.1 Candidatus Cloacimonadota bacterium | reverse complement strand
GGAGCATTACGAACCAAATATCGCTATAGATATGAGATATTGGGACCCAGATTATTTTCCGACACAGCAAGCAAGAAAAATTTATAATAATCTCGTTAGATATATTGGAGATTCCCCTTCTACCTTTATATTTAGCGATCCTATCCCGATAGATATCTATAATAATACGGTACTCAATTACTCACAGCTTTTTAGTTATGATTATTTTCATGATGAGCAAGTGTATGCCAACAACATAATCCAGTGCGACGATTGGACAGCAAGCACCATTAATGAGGATTATCACCCTCTCTTCATCAGCAATTGCCTGCCATATCCATTTGCTTATCCTTGGGATATATTGGATGGGGGAGGGAACATCGCTGCAGATCCCATGTTTGCCGATGTTTCTAATGATGATTACACTTTGGCAGCAGGATCACCCTGCATTGATGCGGGTATGATGCGTCCTGATTTGCCTGAATTTGACCTTAGATATCATCGCAGAGTGGCCGCGGGAGCCGATGGCGAAGATGGGGTTGTGGATATGGGTGCTTATGAGTATAATTCCGTATATATTGGTGGTATCAATGGTTATGCGTATGATTCAGAATCTGGATTGCCGGTTGATTGTGTGAAGATCGAAATATCGAACAAGTTACCTGAATTTAGCGATTCTTTGGGTTGTTTTAATTATCCTTGTGGTGCTGGGACTTTTACAGTGAAAGCAAGCCGCTGGGATTATGAAGACCTGATTATTCCCAACGTTCTGGTTACACTGGGTGAAGATACCATGCTCAATATTCCCCTTGTGTGGACAAACGTGACCATCGATGATGAATCCCTTCCTCCCAAACCTGCAGATTTCGGTTTGTCAAATCATCCAAATCCCTTCAATCCATCTACGAGGCTCAGCTTTATCGCTCCTGAAACGGGAGAATTGAAGCTTGACATATACAATATCAAAGGTCAGAAAGTGCGCACCCTTTACCACGGCTTTATATCCGAGGGGTATCACCAAATTGTTTGGGACGGTCGAGATGAAAAAGGCGTTGGGATTGGTTCAGGAATCTGTTTTGCAAAGATTGAGATGAATGGGAGGAGGCAGATTCATAAAATGATGCTGATGAAATAGTGTCTAACTCATATTGAAGCCGAGCCGATACTTCCTGCTTGACAGATTCTCCCGATAGGCAAAACTGGGGTTCAAGCTTTGATTGATGCCCTATCGCTCTATATTGTAGATATATGAGGCATCATCACCCATTATAGCAAATAAAGAGGAAATCATGAGCAAACAAAAGAAAGACACCATCAGCCAATTGCAAGCACAAACGCGGGCTGCACGTGCCGCAATCCTATCCATGACCACCCTTTCTGGCAGTGGTCATCCCGGTGGTTCCATGAGCGCCATCGATATTCTGGCGTGCATTTACCACAGCATCCGCTTTGATCCCCAAAATCCGCAGTGGGAGGAGCGTGACAGGGTAATCGTGAGCAATGGTCACATATCCCCGGCTGTGTATTCCATCTTGGGCTTGAATGGGTTTTTCCCCTTGGATGAAGCGATTTCCCAATTCCGCCTTACCGGCAGCCGCTATGAAGGGCATATCGAGCGTGAGGTGCCCGGAGTGGAATGGACCACCGGCAACCTGGGTCAGGGGCTTTCCGCCGCAGTGGGCATGGCTTTGGCTGCCCAGATTAAAGGGCAGGATCACTTTGTTTATGCGCTGATGGGTGATGGCGAACAGCAGAAGGGGCAGATTGGCGAAGCTCGCCGCCTGGCGGTGAAATATCGCCTCAACAGACTGATTGCGATAGTGGACTATAACCGCCTGCAGATTAGCGGTCAAATCCATGATGTGATGCCCCAAAACATTCGTAAAAACTGGGAATCTGATGGCTGGACGGTGATGGAAGTGAATGGTCATGATTTTGATCAGATCCTGCAAACCCTACAGCAAGCCCGGCAGAAGGATAATCCCGTGATGATACTTGCCCGCACGGTGATGGGCAAGGGCGTGGACTTTATGGAAGACTTGGCGAAGTATCACGGTTCCACCTTGAAGGAAGATCAATTGGCAGAGGCTTTGGCACAGCTTGACGAGCCAAACCGCTTTGCTGAATATAAGAAGATGCGCCAAGAAGCACAGGTGCGGAGAGCGGAGGATACCTCCATCTTTGCCCTGAAGGCGTCATTCGATAGGGGGCAAGCCAAGGTTTATGAGGAAATTACGGACAATCGCGGTGCCTGGGGCAATACCATCAGTGATTTGGGAGAGATCAACAAAGATAATCCCACGCCCATCGTGGTCTTGGATTGTGACCTGGCGTCCAGCGTGAAGACAGACGAATTTGCCCGTCGTCTCCCCGATCGCTTTATCCAAGCCGGCATTATGGAGCACAATACCGCCGTGGTGGCGGGTGCCATCTCCAGCTGTGGGATTCAGACCTTTTGGGCTGGCTTTGGGATGTTTGGCATTGCAGAAGTGTATAATATGCAGCGGCTTAACGATATTAACTGGACCAATCTGAAGGTGGTGCTCACCCACGTGGGACTGGATGTGGGCGCCGATGGAAAAACCCATCAAAGCATCGATTATATCTCGCTTTGTCGCAATCTGCACAATTTCCGCCTCATCCTGCCCGCTGATCCCAATCAAACAGACCGCATCATCCGCTGGCTGATTGATAAACCCGGCAACTATGTGATCGCCATGGGACGCTCCCGCATTCCCATCATCAAAACTGAGGAAGGAGCGGTCTTTTATGATGCAGATTATGATTTTAACTATGGCAAGGCGGATGTGTCGAGGAAAGGTGACCAAGGCTGCGTGGTGGTGACCGGAACGCCCGTTGCCAATACGATTACAGCCGTCGACGCTCTGAGAGAGCAGGGTATCAATCCCCAGCTTTATTACGTCTCCTCTCCCTTGCAGCTGGATGATGAACTGTTGGCAAAAGTGGCAGCCAGCCAGTATGTTGTCACCATCGAAGACCATCACGTGCAAGGCGGATTGGGGACCACATTGGCAGACAGACTGTTGGAAAAGGGGCTATTTGCCCAGCTGCTCAAGATAGGAGTGAAGGGCTATCCTCATTCCGGACCCTCAGACGAACTGTACGCACTGGAGGGTTTGGATACAGCCAGCCTTCAGGCTTCCATGTCCGGTTGGTTCAGTAAGCTGAAATAGGGTTACACCCTTTTAATAATCGATTGCCAGAGGTCGGAAACCCCTTCCATGACCGATCTGAGCGCATAGGCTAACACGTGGCGCAGTGGAACCGCCTTCTTTTCCACTACAAACAGCAGTGGGATAATGGTGAGCCAACGCAGGATGCCGCCGATACCGAAGACCACCTGCTCCGGCTCCAAGACCTTCCATCCCAGATCCAGATGCCCGGGGAAAAAGGCACCGGAAAGCAGAGTGGAGGTCATCATGCTCACTCCGGCAAGAGCCCCATAAAGGCCGCTATATACCTGCTGTTTGCCCTTGGGAGCAATCGCTAAGACAAAATTGGTGGCCACGATGGTATTGCCCGCCCACATAATGCCGGAAATCACCGCTTCCAGCCATAGAATGTTGTAACTGCCCGGCCCGGTAAAGAGCCAGAGCATGGGGTTTAATCCGCCCAAAAACACGCAGATCATCATGGCGGTTTTATTGCCCAGACGGTCTACAAACCTGCCCCAAAAGGTGAATGCCACCAGCGATGAGGCATTGTGCAGGGTGCCATAAAGCTGCATCGTAAACATCCCCATCTCCAGCTTTTGGATCATGAAGGGTCCCCAGAATGCGCTGCCCACGCCAATCGCCAACATCCACCACATGCCAAATACCAGCAGCTTGCGAAAGTTTACATCCTTAAACGGCTGGCTGTATTCCTTGCGGAGGCTGATGATGGGCTCTGCCTTCACGATGCGTTCCGGCTGTCTGGAAAGCACATAGAGGCCGATGAAGGAAACCAGGCTGCCAAAGATAAACATCCCGCTGATAAAGTACGGCTGATTGGCGGGGATAAACCACTTGCCCAGCCCCACGCCATCCACGAGGATAGACCTTGCCAGCCCTGAGGTGGCTTCGAACATATCTATATACAGGCTAAAGATATAGCCCACGATCAAACCGGCCAAGATGACGATTTGGTTGCGCCGGGAAAAGAACCTGCCTCTGATATTTTGCGGGATGAGATCACTGATCCAGGCTATCCAGATATTACCGCCAATCGCCAAGAGCGAAGCACTGGAAAAGAGTAGCGCCAAGACAAACCAAATTGCCGTATCATGATTGGAAAACAGCAGGGCGGCGGCAGTGAAAAAGGTGAGAAATCTGCCCGCTACGGTGATCCACACACAAGCCCACTTTCTGGCTTTGAGCCTGTGGGTGAGCGCCAAGCCCAGGGGTTGGAACAGAGCGGATACCTGCCCCAAAGCGCTGAGCAGGGAAAATTGGAACGGGGTGGCTCCCAAGATCACCAAAAACTTGGTCACAAAGCTGCTGCCAATCTGGCACAAAGCTTGATATATCTGGGCAAACACTCCGTCAATTATGGATAAACGCATCCCCCTGCGCACGATTTGCTGTTTGCCATTGGCGGATCGTGTGCCTTTGGAAGAGGGGAGGAGGGTGCTACTTTTCATAAATTGGAGCCAGCTTTTTACCCTTTGCCTTCTTGTAAAGCAATTTGTGGCGCAATACAGAAATGGCAGTAAAGCGATATTGTCTTGACAAGATTCGAGGCTCATTTTTTGTGGCGCAACTGCGGGGTGTAGCGCAGCCCGGTTAGCGCACTGGTTTTGGGAACCAGGAGTCGGAGGTTCGAATCCTCTCACCCCGACCACAATAGTTATCTCTCGTGGGCGCTTAGCTCAGTTGGCAGAGCGCTTGCTTTACACGCAAGATGTCAGGGGTTCAAGTCCCTTAGCGC
>JAAYQD010000028.1 GCA_012519465.1 Candidatus Cloacimonadota bacterium | reverse complement strand
TAAAATATATTCCCTCTTGGTGTGGGCTATGTTCATAGAGGGTGTGTCAATTGTGGAAATAATGCCAAGAGTGGGGCTCAATTGTTTGCACCAAGGTCCTGATATTTCTTGACAACTAAGGGAAAGATTCTATAAGTGTATTAACTTTGTATTGTTACTGTTATGTGGCAATTTGGGGAGGATCACCCTCCGCTTGCTACACTCGTAAGCTTTTGTAAGACATGCGTTAGTATCTGCTCAACGTTTAATATGTGTACAATGATTGTTAATAATACTACACGGCTTTGGGCAGGGGGCGATATGCCTCCCTCCTCGTGTGAGCTGTGTCCAGGATTTGGTAATAGTGTTAGAATTAGCCGTAGATTTACGGTGTAATTCTGTTTTTATCCTTAGAAAGGAGAGATTTTAAAAATGAAACGCTCAGTAATTGTAACCCTGTTGATGCTGGTTTTAGTGATGGGATTGAGTGCAGCAGAAGTGATGATGGAGAGGGCTCCCATCGTGACATCCCAACCCCCAGCCGCTCCCATCCTTGTATCGCCTGCCTCTCACGCAACCCTGGTTCCTGTGAAGCCTACCTTTGTCTGGCTGGCATCCCCCATTGCAGATATACCCTCTGGCTACAAATTGTATTATGATACAAACAATCCTCCGCAAACCTTGCAGGTGGATACGCCATCTTTAAGCTATACTGTGCTCAATGCCTTGCAGCCGGAATCAGCGTATTATTGGCGGGTGGAAGCTTATAATGACTTTGGCAGCGCATCTTCCGCGGTGTATATGTTTACCACAGCTCCCGAAGGCACGGTGATGATAGGCGATGAAGAAAATAACATGCAATTGCCCATTTATCCATATTATGGCTATACCTACAGCCAAAGCATCTACTATGGAAATGAGATTTTGGCACAATATCACGCGGATGGGATAACTGCGGAAAGCCTGTCCATCGAAAAGATCGCCTACTATTGGAACGGCAATGGACCGGGCAATAATAGCAACCTCTGGAGCGTGTATATGGGACATAAGGGTGATGATGAATTTACATCAAATAACGACTGGGTGCCCGCTTCCGAGCTCACAGAAGTGTATAGCGGCGCTGTAAACCTGAATAGCGATGCAGGCTGGGTCTTGATTGAACTGGATAGACCCTTCCTCTATAATACGCTGGATAACCTCGTGATCGCTGTGAATGAACACCAGCATGGTTATGATGGATATGGTGATTACTTCTATTCCACCTCTTCCCAGCTCAACCGCAGCCTCAGCTATTATACAGACGGTCAAAACCCCAACCCCTGTGATCCGCCCAACGGCAACCGCATTATGGGATATCCAAACCTGGTGCTGGGGATTGGAGAGCTTTCCGATAACCAATTGCCACAGATCCATTTGCCCCAGGAATTGTCCTTTATCCGCAATGCGCCGTTTGATGTGGATTTTTCTCAGTATATCACAGACTTGGATACGCCTTATTCACAGCTGGGGATCAGCGTGACCTGTGCTGGCGAGCAATTCCCGCTGACAATCGAATATCCGGGCACAGGCGAGCCCTTCAGCGCCGGGCAGCTCACTGTCCGCTTTAGTAGCCTCGAGACCTATGCCTTCAGCAAACAAATGACCCTGAGGGTGCGTGATTATGCCTCCGGATATGAGGTGAGCGCAACATTCACCCTCACCCAGTTGGAGGAGTTCAATGCCCTTGCCCGAACCGATATGTATTGTGAATTGACTGGCGAAACGGTGCAGTTTTATGATATCACCCGAGGCAATCCCAACTACTGGCTGTGGGATTTTGGCGATGGCAATACATCCACCTTGCAGCATCCCAGCCACATGTATGCTTATGCGGGAACCTATGATGTATCCCTCACTTTGGGGCATAGCATTGCCCAGGAAACAGATAGCATCACCTACCCCGCGCTGATTACCATGGCAGGAACAGCGGTGCCTACAGAAGACATCCCCGATACCTGGGATATTGCCGGCTCGCCTTGGAACATCTTTGCTGAAATCGTGATTGATGATGAGGATGAAGTGACTATCGATGAAGGCGTGGTGGTTAATATCATCACTCCAGATCAGATGGTGATACGCGGCAGGATGGCAGCCACCAACGTCACCTTCCAATCTCCTCAGGAAGGCGTTAAATGGGGAGGTCTCAAGTTTGAAGGCAGCCACCAGCGCAATCCCAGTGAATTGATTGGCTGCACCTTCCAAGACGCAATCCTGCCCCTTGATATTCAAGCTGCCAGCCCGCTTATCAGTCAAACCACCATTGCCCGCGATGATCTTGGCGAAACCGCCCTGCGGATCGTTGGTGCCTCCGGTGTACAGATATATGATCTGGAAATCTCCGGCTATGGCAATGCCATCCTCATCTCCAATAATGGCAGCAGTTCGGCTACTCCCACATTGGGTAATATCCGTGTGCGCAATAGCTCGCAAACCAGCCGCAACGGTAGTTGGGGCGTGAAAATCTCCGGCAATGTCCATATTGAAGACATGGAAGTGGAAGACTTTGATACCGGAATAGATATTGATAGTGGAGAATATGCCGCTACACCCACTCTTGGTAATATCCGCGTGCGCAACAGCTCTCAAACCAGCCGTGATTCCAGTATTGGCATCTACCTCTACAATCTGGAGCGCGTGAAGCTGGAAGATGTGGAGATTGAAGACTACGACACCGGCTTGTGGATAGCAGCCAGCGGTGATAACCATGCTGTTTCAACCCCCACCTTGGGCAATATCCGCGTGCGTAATAGCTCTCAAACCAGCC
>JAAYQD010000027.1 GCA_012519465.1 Candidatus Cloacimonadota bacterium | reverse complement strand
CAAAGTGCCCATCCATCAAATCCAGATGGATGAGATCGGCACCGGCGGCTTCCAGGGCTGCCAGCTCTTCACCCAGGCGCGAAAAATCTGCAGATAAAACGGAAGGGGCAATGAGGATATCGGGCATGATGTTTAGCTCCTGATATAAAACAGCAAATCGCGTATTTCCTGCTGGCAGGCGCGCACACATTTGAAGATGATCTCTTCCTTGTGTAAGAGCAGCTCTTGTTGCCAGCTATTGTTTTGCACTGCCACATAAAGTATGCCATCCTGAAAGCGCAGAGGGTAGGATTTTTGGGCCAAAAGATCTCCCACCACGTCTTTCCAATTTTGATACAAACAGATGTAGCCGCGGTATCTTTCGCCTCCCAATCTGAGGGCGAGTCTTTTGCCATAGTATGAGATTTGCGTGAGTGCCATGGGTTTGGCAGGATACCTGAAAATGGTCAAACCATCCGCCCTGACCACCCCACAAGGCAATCAGAACAGATGGTTTGAAATATACAGGGCTTTGAGATAATCAATCTTTGGCTATGAGCAGATTTATCCCGTTGTAGCCCAAAACAAGCACCGCCAAAGCCACGTAATAGATGGAGCCTATGGTGCTGGATGTTTTATCGTATAATGAGATTAACAACCCAGGAATAAAGGATACCAAGATCACAATCAGATATCCCACAAGGCGCATGGCAAAGCCGTCCAGATGATTGATCAAAAAGATGGCAAGGGCAAAAAGCGCGATAAAAGCCAAGGTGACGCCCAAAACAATGACAATGGGGAGGGCGCCAATTTGGATGGGGATGGTAATCAGATTGGTGAAAAATATCATTAAGAGGGGCGTTACCAAAGCCAGCAGGCTGAGAATAGCGCCAAAGATTCTCTTGGGCAAGGGGTTTTTCTGGAGCGAGATTTCACTATGGCGCTGCCGTTTGCGGATTATCAGGAAGGTGATGCCACTGGCAAGCGCTATTACGCCAGCATAAAACAATACCATCAAGGGCTGGCCGGTCATCATCCCCATCAGCGAAAACGCGATGATGAAGACAATCAGAGCAATGATCTGCTTGATATTGAACAATGTATCACTCATGAGACCTCCTGGTCAATCAATTAATATCTTCGGTTTCGGTGTTTGGCTCGGGGGCCGGTTCTTCACTTTGTGGTTCGGGTTCAGGCTGCGGCTCTTCAACTGGGGCAGGTTCAGGCTCAGGTTCAGTTTCCGGCTCTGGTGTGGGCTCGGGTACTGGTTCGGGTTCAGGAGCAGGCTCAGGTTCAGGTTCCGGTGTGGGTTCGGGTTCCGGCGTAGGGGCAGCTTCTGTGGATTCAGCATCTTTGCGGACGTCGATATTGACGGAGCATTCGATTTCCTTATGCAATTTGATCTGAACCTGCATTTGTCCCAGTTCCTTGATGTGTTTTTCCAGCTGAACGGCAGATTTGTGAATTTGCACACCTTGCTCTGCCAAGGCAGCCGCTATATCAGCATCAGAAACTGAGCCAAACAAGCTGTCGTTTTCATCCACTTTGCGAATGAATACCAAGTTTATAGAGTCTATGGTTTGGGCAAGCTTTTTTAGCTCTTCCAGCTGTTTTTGTTCGGCTTCAGCAGCCTGAGCTTTGATCTGGTTGATGTTTTTCATGTTTTGAGGCGTGGCATAAAGTGCCATTTCTCTGGGGATTAGGTAGTTTCTGGCATAACCGCGGCGGACGTTTACCACATCACCCTGTTTTCCCAGTTTTTCTATGTGTTGAAGCAAGATAACTCTCATGCAGGATTACCTCCAGGTTTAGTATTTCTTTGATTCCACCATATCCCGGAAAATCCAAAAAGGATGATGAAGGGATATGACAGGAAGTTTAAAAGTAATATGATTAGGATCAGAGCCCTGATCACGTTGTTTGTAAAGATAAGTGCCATGCGCTGTATCAACATTGCCAAGCCCTGTAAAAAGGGGATGGCACACAGGGCAATCAGTCCATTATAAAAATAGGTGCTGACGCTGGGTACAAAATACAGGGGCAAAGCAGCCAATAACAAGACGTTGTATATGGCAGGGAAACGCAGGGTTGCCCATTGGAACTTGATTCCCAGCATGCGTTGGAAGATGATGAAACCAACAAACAACGCCAGAATCTGGGATATTATCCAATAAACAGGCCAAAAATCCTTCACAATGCTCAAGGTGCTGCTTATCATTTGGGCATCCAAATGTGCGGGTAATTGCCCCGAGACGCTTTCAAACGCCTGAACGTGAAGCCCTGTGAGCTGGGGCCCCCACAAAAAGATGCGCAAGAGGCCGTAGATGATAATGACGAGGGTGGATACCGTGAAGGCGTTGTTGAGGCTACGTTTTGATTTCAAAAACCACAAAAACGCCAAACACACTCCTCCCACACCAATGATGGCATCCAAAGCTGTGATCATCATTGTTTGCGGCTGCCACAGCAAAAAGATAAGCGGAAGCACAAAGAAGGGCAAGAGCATCCCGGATAGTGAGCCCGCAGTCTTAAAAAAACTGCGTCCACTGATGGCCATCATTCCCATCAAACTGAGGAAGGGGAAGCTGATGGCCACAAAACCCAGGAGCAGAGGATAGAAAAACACTATTCGATGGTGTAGGGAATGAGTGCCATTTGGCGGGCGCGCTTGATTTCGGCGGTGAGTCTGCGTTGGTGTTTGGCACAGGTGCCGGTAACGCGGGCAGGATCGATCTTGCCCACTTCAGAAATGAACTGACGCAGGGTATCCACGTTTTTATAATCTATTTCCAGCTCTTTATTGGCGCAGAAACGGCAGTATTTGCGGCGCGAGAATCTCTTTTTTCTGTCTATGATATTCACTTATACTCCTTTATTTTAGAAGGGGACGTCATCTTTTGTGGCGGGCGCTTGCGGCTCTTGGGGAAGAGGGATGTCTTCACCGGCTGTGCCTTCATCGCGCGGGCCCCATTCCAAGGTTTGCACGTTGTCAGCCACGATTTCGGCGATTCTTCTATTTTGATTGTTTTGATCTACATAGCTGCGGATTTCCAGGCGGCCTTCCACGAGGACGGCGGTGCCTTTTTTGGCTTGTTTGTGAATGTTTTCCGCGGCATAGCTCCACACTACGATATCCACGAAAGTGGTTTGGGTTTGCCATTCACCGGTATCATCCTTGTATCTTCTATCGGAAGCAAGGCTAAATCTGAGAACTGGTGTGCCCTTGGGGGTGTATTTCAGTTCCAGATCGTGGGTAATCCTACCGGCGATGAATATTTTGTTCAGCCTGGGTAATTTAAGATCTGCCATGTTATTCTCCTTATTCGCCCTTTGCCACAAAGAGGTGTCTGAGCACTTTTTCGTTGATATTCAGCTGGCGTCCGATGTTTTTTACGGCTGTGGATTCCATGCTGAAGTAATTTACATAATAATAGCCTTCCTGCAGTTTTTCGATGGGGTAAGCCAATAGTTTTTTGCCCCAGGGATCGGTTTTGACGATCTCACCTTGGTTTTCACGAACCAGGTCGAGGATGGCTTCGTTTGCCGCGTCAGCTTCGTCGCTGGAGAGTTTGGGTGAAATGATCACCATCAGTTCGTAGTTTTTGATCATTAAGTTCCTCCTCTGGACTTATGATTCCAGTTCTTTGGGTCTGGAATAGGATTTTTTCCATTTGCTATATTCGTTTAATACAGCAGTAAAATCACGGTTAATATAGATATCCAGCAGCTGAACGGCTTTTTCCAGCATGGGCTGGATCAGCACTTCCTGATCTGCCGGGATTTTTTGTAAGACATACTCTGCTGCATCCATCCGGGTATCTTTGTCAATTCCCAGGCGGATGCGCTTGAGCGTATCAGAAGGCAATACCTCAAAAAGGGATTTGATGCCATTATGACCGCCATCACCTCCTCCAGAGCGCACGCGCATGCTGCCCGCAGGCAATTCCAGATCGTCATATACCACCAGGCTCTCGGAGATATTCCATCTTTTGAGGGCGGGGCGAACTGCGTTGGCAGATCTGTTCATCCAAGTGGCAGGCTTTAGCAAAACTGCGTCCTTGAGAATGATATAGTCATACAAGTCATCACTTTT
>JAAYQD010000366.1 GCA_012519465.1 Candidatus Cloacimonadota bacterium | reverse complement strand
CTCCAGAAGAGCCGCCTCTCGACATTCCAGAGATGGAGGAAGAGGAAGAACCTATCTTAGACCTTCCCGAAATTGACGAAGAGGAGGATGAGCCACTGATCAACATCCCAGATGCGGATGAAGAAGAGGCTGCGGAGGATCTCGATCTTGAGGATGTGTTCGAAGTGGAATCAGTTGAAGGCGAGACGCTTACCCCCACTCCCATCGAACTATTTGAGGAAAGCGAGGATGAGCCAGAAAGCGTAGATATAGAGCTGGAACCTTTTGAGGAAGAAGAGCCGGAAGTGATTTTGAACTTGGATGAAGAATCCGATGATAATGAGATTGACGAAATTCAAGACGATGCCGAACCCTTGGAAGCTGATATTGATGAGGAACTGGGAGAGGATGAGGATGCTCCTGATATAATGCTGGATGATGAATCCGATGACAATGAGACTGATGAAGCTCAAGACGATGCCGAGCTTCTGGAAGATGATGAGGAAGACGAGGGTGCCTGGCTGCGTGAATTGCAAGCGGAGATAAATGCCAAGCAAGATGAATTGAAGACTCTCAATATCCAACAGGCTGCGTTGGAGACCAAAATCGCAGAAATGCAGGGCAATATCACCCGCTTGGATATGGAAATCCTCCCTCTGGTCTATTTCGCCAAGGGTACCTTGTTACACCGCATGCAGACGCCCGCAGAGACGCTTCAGGCATTACAGGCGGAGATGGAAGAGCTATTCCCTGCCAATAAATACACCAACGCTTTCAATCTGCTTATGGCTGGCAAGCCGGTGCGCCTGGTGGATCCAGAGGAAGACCGGCAGGAAGAGCTGTTGGATATAGCATTGGGCATGTATCCGGATGATCCTGATTCCATGCTGGATATCCTGGAAGATCTCACCCAATCCCCCTACTCTGCAATCAGCCTCAAAGCCAATTTCCGTCTGGGCTGGTTCCATACTTTTGATGAACCTGATACCACCGCCGCCAAGCCTTATCTGGATGAGGTGCTGAACCATCCCCTGGGCGGTGACTATGCGGATTATGCCCGTAAGTTTTATAATGGCAATATCTTTGATTTTCCCAAACCAAAGCCCGATAGCATCGCCGTGAGCGATTCTCTGGATATAGAGCTGGAAGATGAGACCGCTGATGATGAACCTGAAGACACTCCCTTGATTGAGATTGAAGAGGAAAGCGGCGAGGAACAGCCGATTTTGCTGGATGATACCCAGATGCTGCCCATCATGCCAGAGGATGAAAAAGAGGATATCACTGAGCTGATGGAAGAAGAGGAATCGATTGAGTCGATAGAGGAGACGGATGCCTCTCCCCCACCGGAAGAAGATGTATCTATGGATGGAGAGCCGGAGGATACCGAGCTTTCTCCCCCAGCGGAGGAAGAGGAGACTATTATTCCAGTTGAGGATGCCGAAGAAGATGAGCCTATAGAGGCTGAGGAACAGGAAGAAACCCCTTCGCCTGAAATAGAGGAGCCCACAGAGGATGAGGAGGCTGAAGAAGCTTCCATTATCCAAACTGAAGAGGCAGATCAACCGCAGCCTGAGCCTGATGGAGAGCCTGAGATTGAATGAAATCCACCTCTCAACCCCTCACAGATCAACATCTCATGTTGCGCCTCTTGATACTCTTGATGGCATTGGTGGGCAACTTAGGCGCATCTTTCCGCATGCTGCTGATGCAGATTGCGCTCTTTGGATTGTTTTCCCTATTGGATTTGGCAAGTCTTAAAAACCTCTGGCGAGCCCTGCGCCTCATCATCATCTTTTTGGCAGCATACTGGCTGTTTGCAACCATCCTGAACACACCTTTTCTCAGCATGACGCTCTTCAGCCTCAAGCTCATCTTTTTTGCTCAAGTGACGGTATATACATTTTCGCATCTCTCAATGCCGCGGGTGTTGCATGATTGCCGCTGGATGTTGAAGAGATCATGGGGGCGTGGGCTTGTGTTTTATCTGGCAGCCACGGTGATGTTTGTAAACAGCCTGCGCAGTGAGTTCTTTAGCCCAAGGCGCAAGGATGTGCCCGCCACTCAGAGATTTATGGATGCCAGCAAAGCCAGCCTGGAGCAAGGGGATCACATTTCCATGAGCCTGGAAGCCATGATGGCAGATCCCACACTCTATAAGGATGCCACGCCTGCTCCTGCCTTGATAGGCTTGGCTCTTTTAACCCTGATGACCTTCCTCGGAGCCATCTGATGCCCAGATATCTGATGAGATTCTGTTATGATGGAACCCGCTATCATGGCTGGCAAAAGCAGCATAATGGCATCAGCATTCAGGCGGTGATGGAGCGCGCACTTGCCCGCATGGAAGCCCCTCAGCCATTCATTACCGCTGCCGGCAGAACCGATACCGGCGTGCATGCCTTGGCACAGCGTGCTCACTTTGAATACCCTGATCGCATGCAAACCTGGCAGATGGTGAAGGCTTTTAACAGCCTCTTGCCGCCGGATATCAAGGTATTGGCTATAGATGAAGTGGCACCGGATTTTCATGCCCGCTTTGATGCCTGTGAGCGCGGCTATATCTACCTCCTTGCCAAAGAGCCTCATCCCTTTTATCGGCTCTATATGGGCTTTATCCCCCACAAACCCATCCGTTATGAGGCATTGAAAGGCTATCTCCCCACCCTCTTGGGCTCGCACGACTTTTCGTCTCTGGGGCGTGCCAATCCCAATATCCCCAAGCGTGTGTGCAACCTTAAATTCCTCACGGTAGCTGATATGGGTGATCATCTTCAATTTCGCCTCTTGGCAGATCGTTTTTTACACAATATGGTGCGCCGCATCGTGGGCACCCTGATAAACTTTGCCGCCAAAGAGCTGCCCGCCCAAGAGCTGGCAGACATCCTGGCAATGGCAGATCCCAAACAAACTCTGGTGGAAACGGCACCCCCGCAAGGGCTGTATCTGAGCCACGTGGGCTATCCTGCCCATAAGCTGGCATTGGAACAGACTGAATTTGCAGACAGCCCCCTGCCCTTTCCCCTTCATACAACAATATGAGGTCACAATGAAATACCCCATCCCCCGTGGAACTTATGACATCCTGCCTGATCAAAGCTATAAATGGCAATACCTTATCCGCCGCTTTCAAGATATCGCCGCATCCTTTGGCTATCATGAAATCAACACCCCCATCTTTGAGGTGAGCGCCCTCTTTGAACGCAGTTCCGGGGAAAGCTCGGACGTGGTACAAAAAGAGATGTATCGTTTCACAGACCGTCGGGGGCGTGAATTTGCCCTGAGGCCGGAAGGAACAGCGCCTGTGGTGCGCAGCTTTGTGGAAAACTCCATGGATAAAGACGGAGCCAAAACCAAGCTCTTTTATGTGGGACCGATGTTTCGCTACGACCGTCCACAGGCAGGGCGTTATCGCCAGTTTTGGCAATATGGAATAGAGTTCTTTGGCTCCCAGCATCCCTTCTATGATGCGGAGGTGATTGCCCTGCTGTGGCAATATCTAAAGGAATTGGGGCTCAACAAGATAGAGCTGAGGATCAATAGCGTGGGCAGCCCGGAGTGTTGGGAAGCCTACGAAAAGGTGTTGAAGGATTATTACCGCCCCCATCTGCCTCAGCTGTGCGCTGATTGTCAAACACGCTTTGAGATCAAGCCCAAACGTCTTTTGGATTGCAAGGTGCCCTCCTGCCGCGCCATTGCCCAAGAAGCGCCTTCCCAGCTGGATCACCTGGATGAGGAGAGCCGTCAGCATTTTGCCGAGGTGCAAGGGCATCTCACTTCAGCCGACGTACCCTTTACCATCGATCCCCATATCGTGAGGGGTTTGGACTACTATTCCCATACCGCTTTTGAGGTGCTGTTTGACGGCTTGGGTGCACAGAACACCTTGGCTGGAGGAGGACGTTATAACTATCTGGTGGAGCAAATCGGAGGCAAAAGCACGCCTGCCATTGGCTTTGCCGGAGGGTTTGAACGCCTCATCCTGGCGCTGGAATCCGAAGGGATACAGATAGGAACGCCCTTGATCCCGGATATCTATGCCATCGCCATGGGAACAGACGCACAGGAAGCGCTCATCCCCTTGATCTATGATTTGAGAAGAGAACTGATAAGCGTGGAATATGACCCCACCAAGACCTCTTTTAAGGCACAGATGAAGGCTGCCAACCACTCCCAGGCAAGGTTTGCCCTCATTATCGGCGATGTTGAATTGGCATCTGGCAGCGTGATGCTCAAAGACATGGAAAGTGGTGCCCAGGAATCTTTCTCTGCCAAAGACGTTGCAGCCCTCGCCACAGTCATCCGTGGAGATTTGCCATTAAACTAAACGATCTGCTGGATGTGGCAGCAGCGGGAAAGCTGATCACAGACACCCATCCCTATCAGAGCTTTATCCCCAAGGAAACACGTGGCATCATCTTAGGCGGCACTCCTCCTCACCGTTTTTGCGCCAGAACCGGCATGGTAAAGGGGGATATGGATTTCTATTATGGCAGCCGGGTCAATCTCTTTTGGGATGCCATGGAAGTGGTGTTTGGCGAGGAACTATCCTTCATCCAAACCTTGCGAGCGGCTGAAAAGCCCCCGCCCTACAGCGAGGTGCGCCCCCTTTTTGAAGGCTTTTTAGCCAAGCACCAGCTGGGTATTGGCGATACCCTGCACACCTACTATCGCAAAGGGCAAAGCGCTGCAGATCAAGACATCCTGCCCATCCGCTATAATACCAGATTGTGGCAATACCTCTCCTCCCGCCACCAGCTTACCCACCTCTTTTGCTCTTCCCGATACGTGAGCCTCTGGCTGTTGCAGAGTATGTTAGCCAGCAAACGCATCCGCTTTATCGGCACCGATGCCATCTCCTTCTCTTTTGAAGATGGATATCAGCCACAGCATCAACTGCGTATTATCCACCTGCATTCCCCGTCACGAGCCGCCTCCAAGGACCTCTTGAGGCTGGTGCCACCCGGCAAGGATATCAAAGACAAAAGCCCCTTGCAGCAGCAGATCATCGCCTTGGGCACCCTCTACCGCAGGGACTTTGCCGAGGCGGGGATTATTGATTGACAGAATCCCTGGTTTTACCAAATCTGTTTTTTTATAAATATAACATAGCAGGAAGGAGAGAAGCATGAAAAAGCTGGAACTCAAGTATCCGCACACACCCAAAGAGGATGTGGCAGATG
>JAAYQD010000365.1 GCA_012519465.1 Candidatus Cloacimonadota bacterium | reverse complement strand
TAAGAGAAGTTCAAGCCTTTTCTGGTATTTGTATAAAACTTGGTGCCATCTTCCCATTCATCCCATATATAAGTTGTACCGCCCTCGGCAAAATTATACCCTATATCCTCGGCTAATTCCACCAAGGCAATTTCTGGACCCCATGCAAGTTCGGCTTGCCCCGAGGGATTGGGACTTCCCCATCCTATCCCTGGAAAGGCAGTAAATCCTGCCGAGGCAGTTTGGTGGCCATCTCCCCACATCCATCCCAAATCCACCATATTGTAGTAATCAGAATCATAGTAAAATAGCACTGATGCTGTAGCCAGCACAGAACAAGAACCACCTGCAGGAAAAAGCTTGTGCATTGCACTGTTATTCCACACATGTTGACGAAAATAGGGCACAGACGATATTACATGGCTGCTTCTATTATGTTCAGATTGGGAGGCGATAAGCTCACCCTGTGATTTTGCCTCTAAGTCTTCCCAAGTTTGCAGGCAGGATGCGAGGTCTGCCACACATTGTTTTTCATTGTTGAATACATCCCCGGCAAGTTCGTCCAAATCCAGTTCCACTTTGTCATTATAGAGGTTGATGATGGTGCTGTGTGCCATATCTCTGATAAATAGCTGGGCGGGGCCATTGTAATAAAAGCGGGTAGCCTGGGGCAGAGGCTTGTTCCTCTTGAGAAAGATACTTTCCAGATGGTGCCTTTGATAATCATAGGGCAAGCCTTCCTTATATTCCCAGATAGGCAGCTTATTTTTGGTGGCTGATGTGATAACGGTCACAAAATCATCATAACCGCTTATCATTCTTAAGTGTTTATCTGCCACCACTTCCAGCGCGCCAAGCTCTGCCATATAGTCCTCTGAGCCTGACGCCGCCGCCCTCAGCTTGGCAATCTCCTCATAATATCCCTCCAGCTGTATTGCACCACGGTAAAGACGCTCCAACAATAGCGATTTGTTGCCATTGTATTTACCCTTTTTGGCATACACATAAACGTCTGCTATTCTTTCTTCGTCAAGATCAAAGTAGCTGAACGTATCAAAGAGGGTGAGGTGAAATTGAGGATATTGGGTTTTAACAAGAGAATCAGCCGCTTTTTGAGTTACTGATTGATCCACGATGTTCTTGGTAAATCCATGACCCAGCAACATAACAATAAAAAGGGAAAATAACACTAACGCGATAAGCTTTTTCATAGTTTATCTCCTTGCGATGCTGTCATTGGTTCTTGTTAGATCAGATGCTTAAAGTTTCTGAATATTTTTCTATTAAATATGAAGCAATTTATATTCCAGTTCTTCTGTTGATTTTGTTCCATTTCTTTGCTAAATCAAGCCTCTGATGCCTTGCCCCTAAGGCAGACGAGGCACTTCAGAGCTACTCCTTGCCCATTAGCCTCCCTTGTACCACCCTTGTCTCACCCTTGCTGAGACAAGGGTGAGACAAGGGTGGTTAATAAGGGAGGAGTGATTAATGAGTGAATGATAAAGGTGTTTGCTACGCTTACAGTGAACATTAAAAAGAGTGCCAACCCTGAAACCCGGCACCAGATCTCTATGCGTGAGCAACCCCTCTGGCCTCTGGTCTCTGGTCTCTGGACTCTGCTTGCGAGCCAAGCCATCCTTTTCTGCTTGACACTATCTGCCTTAATAGGAATTGGGTTTGGTAAGGAAAAATAAACAGAAATTGGAGAAAAGAAATGTCTGAAACATTGAAATATGGCAACATCAGCTCCAAAGAAGCCATAGAGCTGGAAGAAAAATATGGTGCTCACAACTATCATCCCCTGCCCGTAGTATTGGCAAAAGGAGAGGGAGTGTATGTGTGGGATCCCGAAGGCAAACGTTATTACGACCTTCTTTCCGCCTATTCCGCTGTCAATCAGGGGCATTGCCACCCCAAGATTATCAATGCTCTCGTGGAGCAAGCCACCACCCTCAATCTCACCTCGCGCGCTTTTTTTAATAACAAGCTGGGTGAATACGAAAAATATATCACCGAATACTTTGGCTATGACATGGTATTACCGATGAATACCGGTGCCGAGGGCGTGGAGACGGCGATGAAGCTTGCCCGCAAATGGGCTTACAACGTGAAGGGTGTGGAAAAAGACAGCGCCATCATCATCTTTGCCCAAAACAACTTTCATGGACGCACCTTGGCGATAGTATCCGCCTCCAACGATCCGGATGGCTATGACGGCTATGGTCCGTTTTTGCCCGGCATCGTCACCGTTCCTTATAACGATTCCAAGGCATTGGCAGAGTATCTGGCAAAACACGGCAAAAACGTGGCTGCCTTCATCGTGGAACCCATTCAGGGCGAAGCGGGAGTGGTGGTGCCGGATGATGGTTATCTGAAGGCATGCTTTGATGTGTGTAAACAGTATAACGTGCTTTTTATAGCTGATGAGATTCAGACTGGCTTGGCGCGCACCGGCAAGCTTTTGGCTTGTGAATATGACAACGTGCGCCCCGATATCCTGATTTTGGGCAAGGCTCTGGCAGCCGGTGTGATCCCCGTTTCCGCAGTTTTGGCAGATAGGGATATCATGCTCACCATCAAGCCCGGCCAGCATGGCAGCACCTATGGCGGCTATCCCATGGCATGTGTGGTAGCCAAAGCGGCATTGGAAGTATTGAAGGAAGAGAAGCTGGCAGAGCGCGCCTATGAACTGGGTGAATTCTTTAGGGCAGAGCTGAGAGCCATAGACCACCCCATGCTGAAAACCGTGAGAGGCAGAGGCCTCCTCAACGCCATCGTGGTGGAACCCAAAGACGGCGTGGAAGCTTGGGATGTATGCATCATGCTGATGGAAAAAGGCGTATTGTGCAAGCCCACCCATCGCCATATCATCCGCCTGGCGCCTCCGCTTGTAATTACCAAAGAACAATTGAAGGAAGTGGCAGATATCATCGCCTCTGTGTTTAACAGCCTTTGATATACGAGACCATCAAATTAATGTATAAAATATCAGCCCGGAACCTTCTTTCGGTACTCCGGGCTGAGCCTTTTGGAGCAAAATAGTGATGAATCCTGAAGCAAATGAAGCCTTCCGCAGTGGATTTGTAGCCATTGCCGGGCGTCCCAATACGGGCAAATCCACCTTTATGAACCAGGTGCTGGGAGAGCGGCTTTCCATCACCTCGCCCAAACCCCAAACCACGCGCTATGCCGTGAAAGGCATCCTCAACACCCCCAGCCAGCAGATTATCTTCGTGGATACTCCGGGCTTTCTGAAGCCGCGCTATGAGATGCAGGAGCGGATGCTGAAGATATTCAGTGATGCGCTGCGGGACGTGGATTTGCTGCTCTTTTTTACCGATATCAAAGACTTTCCCACGCAATACGACCTGCAGGTGTTGGAACACTTTAGCACTCTTTCCTGCCATCAGATAGCGGTGTTTAACAAGCTGGACGAAAGCCCGGATGTGGATAGGGCTGCGTTGATGGAAACCCTGCCCGCCAGCATAGAAGAAAGCCACTTTATCAGCAGCCTCACCGGCGAGAATATCCCCCCGTTGATGGAAGCCATCAATCGCTATATCCCCTTCCATGAGCCTTTTTATGATCAGGAACAGCTTTCCGATCTGCCGATGCGGTTTTTTGCCACAGAGGTAATCCGCGAAGCCATCTTTCACCTCTATGAACAGGAGATTCCCTATAGCACGGCGGTGATCATCGAAGCCTATCGGGAGCATCCGGACGAGGTGATCGTGGAGGCTCAGATTTGGGTGGAAAAGGGCAGCCAAAAGGTGATTATCATTGGTAAAAAGGGGGAGGGGCTGCGCAAGATTAGGGAATATTCAAACCAGCGGTTGCAGGAATTTTTGGGCATGCCGGTAAGGGTGCATTTGTGGGTGAAAGTGATCCCAAATTGGCGTAAAAAGAGGATAAACCTGCGGGAACTGGGCTTTGTGTGATGAAATTTGTTGACACAAAAACGGGAATCTGTTTTAAGGAGACTCAAGTCTTTCGCATAAGTTTTTTATCTATTTCAAAACATATATAAGAGAAAGGACTATGCACCAAAATACAGCTGTTCAGGCGAAAGGCAGCAGAGTGGATGCCCCTATCCCTCATGGTGAAAACTGCCCTCTTTTGGCAGTGGATGTGGGCAATAGCAACATCGTGATTGGGTGTTTTGAGGGCGTGAAGCTGCTGTGCAAGTGGCGTATTCACAGCCATCCTGCGCGCAGTGAGGATGAATACTATGGCATCCTGCAAGCGCTGTTGACAGAGTGTGGCTATGCCCAGCCCCAGGCGGTGGTGATATCCAGCGTGGTGCCCCAGCAGACGGTGGTGTGGCAAAAGATGTTTGCCCAGTATTGGGCGCTGGAGGCCACCATCATCAATGCCCTTAGCCCCCTGGGTTTGAGGTATAAGGTGGCAGATCCCTCCTTTATCGGCAGTGATTTGGTTACCAATGCCTTTGCCGCCATCAGCCAGTATCAGCAAAGTGCCATTATCATAGATTTGGGCACCGCCAGCACAGTGCAGATGGTGACCTCGGAAGGCAGCTTTGAAGGAACCGCCATTATCGCCGGCATCCAGCCTTCGCTGCAGGCGCTTACCTCCCGGGCGGCACAGCTTGCCAATATCGAGATCACGGCGCCCCCTGCTCTGATTGGCACCAACACCCGTGATGCGATGCTTTCCGGTGTGGTGAATTCCCATGTGTTTGCATTGGATAATTTTGTACGGCAGCTGAGGCTGCAATACTTTGATAAAACCCCGATAGTTACTATCCTCACGGGAGGGTGGGCGGCGCTGATGCAGCCCCTGATGCCTTTCGTGGATGTAGTGGAGCCAAATCTGACCCTCAATGGACTTGCGCTGGCATACCACAAGCTTGCCAGCGGGGCTCTGGCGGAGTAAGCAGAAACCATCTTAAGATTATGACGAAACGTCTTGCGGCTGTACTTCTGATGCTTTGTGCCTTGGGCGCAGTGTGGGCAAATATGATGCCGCTGCATCTGTATCTGCCGGGATATCATCCGCTTGTAAATAACCGGGTGGATGTGTATAAGACGCATAAGGGGATAGGCTTTCTGAAACAGCGTCCTTATCTGGTTACCGGTTTTGCGCCCACTTTGGAAGAAGAGATAGACTTGGCTAACCAGCGGGTGATCATCTCCACCTTGGTGGATGGCTACAAAATCACAGAAGACCGTCCCGTCTCCTTTTCCAGCTACTTCAAGGCAATGAGGCATCGCGCCTTTCACAAGAGCCTGTTTGATGAGATGAGGACCACCCGCCAACAGACGGTGGTCACCACTTCCGGATTGATAGGAGAATTTAAGCTGGAGCTGCCCTCGATTGCCGTTCCCAAGGCGGTGCAAAAGGTGTTGGGCTCCTCTGCGGGCAGGCTGAATCTGGATGGCACACAAAAGATTACCCTGGAGGCAGGCAGCACCAAGCGCAAGCTGCAGCCCATCTATGAGACCAAATCCGCCAGCCGCTTTGACCTGAAGATGGAGCAGGAAACCAACCTGAGGCTAACCGGCACCATTGGAGAAAAGATATCGGTAAACCTGAAATACAATAGCAAGCAAGACGAACAGTTTTTTGATCCCAACAACGTGAGCATCAAGTATACGGGCACGGAAGACGAGCTAATCCAATCCATCGAGGCGGGTAATATCACGCTGTCTCTGCCCGGCAGCCGCTATATATCATACTCCACCAGTTCCCAGGGCTTGTTTGGCATCACCTCCAAACTGAAGTATGGCAATCTGGATGTGACGATGATAGCCAGTAAAGAGGAAAGCCAAAAGAATACACAAAGCTATATTGGAACCTCTCAGGCGGATTCCACCATCTTTGACAGTAAACAATATGTATCCCGCAGCATGTATTATCTGGATCATCCGTCAAACCTGTATCAACTCTATAAGGATGATGATCCTGATTGCCTTGCCGGATATGCCGATAACGCCATCCGCACCGCTCCCGACGGGGGCTGGATGATCAAGAATCCCCAGCTTTTGCCCGCACCGGGAACCGTGAGAGTATTTATCGATGATATGGTGGCCACAAACAACGTGGAAGCAGCTCTGGGGGATACCATCCGCATCAACAACCAAAACTATCAATTGAATTGGGACGAGCTGAGCGAGGGGGCGGATTTTGTGACGGATTATGACGTGGGGGTGATCACCATCAACAGGCAGGTGGCAACCTCGCATATCGTGGGCATCCGCTATACCACGCGGGGAGGAGACCCCGTGCCTGCACTCACCACGGAGCAGGAGAATAATCCCGACATCCTGTATGCCAAGATCATCCGCAATTACAACCAGCGCTATGCCCCTGATGATCCTGGAAGCACCTGGGATTACCAGATGCGCAACGTGTATAAGATGAGCAGCACCAATATCCGCAACGATGGCTTTAGCCTGGAAGTGTATACAGAGAATATAGATAGGACGCGCAACTATTATGTGGCGGATAGCCTGAATGTGGGGCAGAATGTGACCTTTGTGGATTACCTGAGGATGGATAGCAATGGAGACTCCAAGGTGGATGGCAATGATGCCACCGTGAATCTGGTTTCCGGCCTCATCGTGATCCCCATGCTGCATCCCTTTGAGCCTTTGGGAGATGAGATTATCTATGAAATGGAAAACGATTCCTATAGCATCAACCCCCTGGATACTGATCTCTTTATCTCTGTGAAAGGCAAGATTGGGCGTGATGCGGTGGATTTGCAGCAGGGCAATATCCTCAAAGGCAGCGTGAGGGTGAAGGTAAACTCTCAGGAGCTGAAGGAAAACATAGATTATATAGTGGATTATGATTTTGGGCGCATCACCTTCCTCACGCCGGCGGGCAAGGATCCCGATGCCAAGATCGAGATAGATTATGAATTTAGAGGGATGTTTGATGTTGCCAGCAAGACCCTGGCTGGCGCACGGATGGATTGGAAGCTTACGGATTATGCCAAACTTGGCGGCACCTTCATCTATCGCAGCGAGAATGTATCGGACAAGCGTCCCCGCATCGGCAACGAAAACATAGAAATGGTGATGGCAAACGTGGATGGCAATATCACCGTGAAGCCACACTTTATCACCCGCTGGCTGGATTGGCTGCCCCTCATCAATACCACTGCCGAATCCCGGCTCACCCTCTCCGGTGAGGTGGCATACACCATGCCCAATATCTACGGAGACCCCAAAGGCAAAAAGAAGCACATCTATCTGGATGATATGGAATCAATTATGGATTCCTATCCGCTGCCCATCACCATGTCTGCCTGGGCGAGGGGCAGTGAGCCTTATAACACCACTTTGGCAAAGGGAATCCCCAACTGGTACAACCCCAAAAACGTGAAGCGCTCCGAACTGGTGGATGATCCGGAGACCCTGACCGATAGGGAAAAGAACGAATTTGTGACGGTGCTTGCGCTCAAGAATACTCCTGCCAATTTGGGAGTGAGCGGCAGCAGCGTGATGAGCTGGGCAGGGGTGATGAAATATCTGGGCAATCAGTTGGATTTTTCTCAGAAGAAGTATATCGAAATCCTGCTGAAGGTGGATGTGAAACAGGGTGAAGAGATACCAAACCCCACCCTCAAGATAGATCTGGGCGATATTAACGAAGACTTTTATACTGAATATGGCGGCTTGGGCGTTCTGAATACCGAAGACATCAATGGAGACGGGGTGCTGACCCTGGACGAGGATATTGGCTTGGATGGCAGAAGGAAAGACACTCCCGGGGCAGACCCCAACGATATCAGCCCTTCCAGCATCCAAAACCATCACTATGAGAGCTATCCCGGCATCAATGGCACGGAAGGCAACCGCGTATTGGATACGGAAGACCTGAATGGAAACGGTATCCTTGATCAATTGGACCGCTACTTTAGCTATGGCGTGGCTGTGACGGGCAACGAGCATCTGGTAAACGTGAATCACAGCCAGTGGCGCCTCTATCGCATCCCGCTGCACGATCCTGATGCCCATGAGGTTGTGACGGATTCCCCCACGGGGGTGAAGCCCTCCCTGCAGCGCATATCCTATGCCAGGCTGTCTTTGGAAACCGATATCCCCGCCCGCATCTATATAGCAGATATATCTGTGGTGGGCAATAAATGGCAGGATTTTGGCATTCGTGATTTTAATAATATAGCCCTCACGGAAGACCAGGAAGTGGCGATCGGCACCACCTACCTCTCTGGTATCGTGACCAACCAAACCAGCAGCCACTATCGCCCTCCCGAAGGCACCGTTTATATAGAGGATCGCCGCCAATCTGTGGAATCCTCCCTCACTCTGGAGACCAAGAAGCTGCAGCCGGGGAATATGGTGCTGCTGCGCCAACGCTCCACCGATGCCTATAGCCTGCTATCCTATGGCAGATTAAAGATGTTTGTCTTCCCAGAAGCCCTGCGCAGCGGAGAGAGCCATCCCAGCGAAGTTGATTTTATCCTGCGTTTGGGCGCTGATGAATATAACTATTACCAGATCAGCCAGCGGGTGCATATCAACCCCTGGGAAATGGTGATGGACAAGGATAAGTGGCTGCAATTCACCTACCAATTGGCGGATATCACCAAGCTGAGGGAGGCTAATCCGGATACCACTACGGGCTTTATCCAAGTGGATGAAAATACCAGCTTTAGCTTTAGGGGACGCCCCACGCTTTCCACCATCCGCGATATCTGTGTGGGTGTTTCCAACCCCAGCGGCAATCCTCTCTATAATGGCATGTTCTATTTTGACGAGCTGATGCTGTTGGATCCCTATGAAGACAGGGGCGTGGCAAAGAGGCTTAGCTTTGACGGAGTATTT
>JAAYQD010000364.1 GCA_012519465.1 Candidatus Cloacimonadota bacterium | reverse complement strand
TCCCAGGATAGCATTATCATGCCGGTATCGGTAAGTTCGATGGCAAGTTCCGGCTGGGGCAGGCCATCAATCACATTGATTTGCCAGGTGGGATATTCGATATTATTGAGGCTATTGGCACGGGTCCAATTTGCCGGATTATTCATCGCCAGGCGCAACTGGGTTGCTGTGCCGGTGGTAATGCCGTGATATACGCCGTTATCGATCTCCGTATCAAAGCCCAAGGCGGTTTCTCCCAAAACAAGTGGCTCCGGCAGGTAGGAGCTATTATTGGTGGGAATTCCTTCGGTAAGCCAATCACAGGTGGAGAAGGCAGCGATAAAGGAGGGTTGCGTGAGGTAGCCCTGATAGGCGATGATCTGATCTCCATCGTTGGAAAAGCCGCTGAATCCGGGATGGTAGCTGCCTTCATCCGGATAATCAATCTCTTCCACGATGTGGATAACCTCTCCCGCTAAATAGGGGCGTCCCACGCCGCGCCATTCGCAGGTTTCTTCATTGGGGGCAAAGGCTGTGCCATCCCAAGCTTTATCGGTGAAATTGATCTTGGTGTTTTCCAGCACATCCCTCAGCAGCACAAAGGTGAAGCGATCGGGAGAATCTGAGGCGTATTCCACAAAAGCCAGGTCTCCCACATCCAGGGTGGAGCCGATGGGGCCGATGGTGGTGGAAACGCTGATGAGAGGCACAGAACCATCAATCTTATAATCAATCGCCGCTCCGGTATTGGTGTAGGGGAAGATCTTGAAGTAGTAGGTGTGATCTTCATTGAGATCGAACACCAGCTGGTTTTGCACGCCGAAGGGGACGTTTTTGGTGAGCTTTTTATCGGGGTATTCCACGCCGTCCACGGGGTTTTCGATGGAGGTGGCATCCACCTTGCTGCCGCGGATGAGATAGCCATCGGGCAAGACCGGTCCAGTGGAATCCGTCCAGTTCAACAGGGATTGATAATAGCTGGTTTGGGTGGCGCCAAAAGCGGTGGGATATGCGCTGGGCTGAGGCTTTGTGGTGAAGCCAAAAACGGGCAGAGCCAGGGACTGCACTCCCTGGGTTTCGTGTATAATATCTTCGCCATACTCCCCAGCTTGGGAGGGTTGGAAAAGGATTTGGATGGTTTTATCGATGCCGCCGCTGCGGGGGAGCAGCTCCAGGGAAGTGGTAAAATCTTCGCTACCTTCGGCGCGGATACGGAAAGGCTGGGGAACGGTGATTTGGACATTACCCAAGAGGTTTTGGCCGATGAGCTGATACTCCTGCAGCTCAGAAAGAGCACCGGGAGCAGCATAGAAATCCTCCAGCTGGGCAACGACTTCCAGATGGGGAAGGAGGGGATCGCCGGTGATGAGGATATCATCCCAGCGCCATTTGCCGTCGGTGCCATAATTGCCGGTGGGTTTTGAGGGCACGTAGACGCTGTTGGCATCATCACCAAAGGCGGCTACAATCTTGATGGCGAGATGGGGGTTGTTATTAAAACCAGCAATATCGCTGGCATCGAAGGTGCCTGGATACCAAGTATCACCTGCGGTTACAGTGTTGATCACAGCTTCCGTCCATTGGACTGGAGAGGCGGTGTGATCCAAAGTGTAAAGCATCACGCTGCGGTTGGGGGCTTTATTGCTGTGACGCAGCATCCAGGAGATTTGTATATTGGCATATCCGGCGGTGGAGAATTCGATCATCATGCCGGCTGTGAGATTGGCGGTGCCTTGGGCGGGGAAATTGGTGGTGCTCCACCCAACGCTGGGGGTATCAGGATAGCCTTTGGCAAAGCCGTCATCGGTTACTCCACCAATGAGGGATAGAGTACCGCTGCCGGTGTGCGGTTCCAAATCATTGTTTTCAAAATCCCAGCCCACGATGGTGGCAGCGCCCAAGCCACTGAGGATGAGGATGCTGCAGATAAGTATGAGATATCGTTTCATGAATCAAATCCTCCTATTTAACGATACAGATTTTGCGGGTGAGGCGGGGGCTGCCTTCCTGATGAACACTCAGGAAATAGATGCCGCTGCCCAAAGTGTGACCCTGGGAATCTTTGCCATCCCAGGTTTGGATGGAAGCTGCTTCCAGCTGACGCACCAGCTGCCCTTTGAGGTTGTAGATATTGATGGTGCCACTGGCGCGAGTGTTATCCAGCTTGATGGTGATCTGTGAATGCATGGGGTTTGGGTAAACGCTGAGGCTGGGAATGGCTTGTGGAGCCAGGGGATCGTCAGCAGCGGTGGAGGTATTGCTCTCGCCCGGCGTGGCAGGCAGGTCTTGCCCCACTCCAAAGAGCCTCCAGACGTCTCCTCCATCGGTTTGACGGCCATAGGAGACATCGGTGGCAAGGTTGGTATCGGCAGTCCACATAATACTATCTATCACCCTCATTTTATCAGGGGCAATCAGATACACGGCATCGGCGCTGTTGCCAAGCTTGTCGTTGATATGCAGGGGACCTTGATCCAGGTGTTCATCAAACCAGAGTACGATAAAGCCGTTGGCAGGGATGGTGGTTTGATCCGTAAAGCCATAAGGGATGCGGGTGAGGGCATAATTGGGATCGGAATAGTGATCATCCACCAAATAGTATCCGGCGATATCCACGGGAAAATCGTTGGGGTTGTAGATCTCTGCCCAGTCTTCGTATTCACCAGCCTCATCAGCGTGGGTGCTGCTGTTGGAAGCCATCAGCTCGTTGATATAAAGCAGGGGCGCCTCAAAACCGATGAGGATATTGTATTCTGGGCTGATGATATCATTGTTGACTCCATCACTGGCACGGATGC
>JAAYQD010000363.1 GCA_012519465.1 Candidatus Cloacimonadota bacterium | reverse complement strand
GTGCACCACACTCGCGCCAGCATCCAGAAAGCACATCAGCTGTTGGGCTACCGCCCCCAAACGAGCTTTCAACAGGGAATGCAGCGCTTTTGGAACTGGTTTGAAAGGCAGAGGAAACAGGAGTAACGATGTTTTATCTGAATACAAAAGTAATGTTTGGCAAAGATGCCCTCCAGCGCTCTGTGCCACTATTGGCAGGCGTGGGACAGAGAGCCCTCTTGGTGACGGGCAAGCGCAGTGCCATCTCCAGCGGAGCTTTGGCAGATTTGGAGCCAGTGCTTACTGCCAACGGTATCAAGTGGCATATCTTTGACGAGGTGAGCGAAAACCCAGATTTGGATACCATTATGGCAGGCAAAGAGCGGTTCTTGGCAGGTAATTGCGACTTTTTAATTGGCATCGGTGGAGGCAGCCCCCTGGATGCCGCCAAAGCCATCAGCATGGCAGCCGCCAATGATTTAAAGAGATCCCAGCTTTACTCCACTGAAGAATTCCGCCGCGCTTATCCCATTGTAGCCATCCCCACCACTGCAGGAACAGGTTCTGAGGTAACTCAATACAGCGTTCTAAACGATAATAAAAGAAATATCAAAGCCGGATGGGGACACGAATTGGCATTCCCCACCCTGGCTATCATCGATCCCCGCTACACCTTCAGCTGCTCCTATCACGTCACCCTCAATACCGCTGTGGATGCCCTCAGCCACCTTTTGGAAGGGCTGTATTCACAAAGTAGGGAGCCAATCATCTATCCCCTTATCCACAAAGGAATTGCCCTCATCGTGCAACATCTGCAGACGGCACTGCAGGAGCCACAAAACCTTACCGCACGCGAGGCGTTAGCTCTGGCATCAATGTATGGCGGTATGGCAATCGCGCAAAGCAGCACCAGCCTGCAACACTCCATCGGCTATCCGCTCACCACCACTTTTGATGTGCCCCACGGCTTGGCAAATGGCATCGTGATGCCGCAGATAATGGAGCTTTTCTGGGATGCGGCAGGGAGCCTGGTGGAAGACGCCCTAAATAGTTTTGGATATACACGTGTGGAATTTCTGACATGGCTGGAAAGCCTGAATCTGAAGGCGGAAATGACGATAGACGAGCAGTTTATCCAAGACAAGGTGCCGGAAGTGATGGCATCCCGCAATATGGCAAACAATCCCTTGGCAGTTAAAGCAAAGGATATTGCCGCCATCTACAGGAGCCTGATATGAGCCTGCGTGAAGATTTTGATATCAAGAGAGAAAGGCTTACCCAGCTTACTTTGGACAACGCCAACCTGGATATAAAACGCTTTTTTGCCCTGGATAGCTCTGCCTATCGGGAGGGAGCTTTATCGGTGCAAACCAAGGAGCTGCTGGGATTGGTGGCATCGCTGGTACTGAGGTGTGATGATTGCATCTTCTACCATCTGGGGCGCTGTAAGGATGAGGGCTTGGAGGATGCAGAACTCTTGGAAGCCCTCAATATCGCCCTGGTGGTGGGAGGCTCCATCGTGATTCCCCATCTGCGCAGAGCTATGGAATATTGGCTGGATCTTAATAAGGCATAAAACAGACGCAAGCCCTGCAGGCATTCATACAAAGGAACTCATACTGTAGCAATAACTAACACGTAAATACGCAATACAACCCCTATTACGAAAGTATAAATGCGTAATACAGCCCTTATTACGGAAGTATAAATGCGTAATACGGGATATTGTGCTTGACAACTCTCTTGTCTAACCAATATTGGTTCCCATAGATTAAAAGCAAACAGGAGATGATATCATGCCCGCATTTATACCGCGTCAGATTACAGACAATATTCTCAGCCGGCTGCATTCTGGCAAAGCCATCATCATCTTTGGTCCTCGCCAAAGCGGTAAAACCACCCTGCTCAATAATCTATCCCAACATTTGGAGAAGATATTATATCTCAATTGTGACGATGCTCAAGATCGCCAGGCATTGGAAAATCAATCTCTGAGCCACCTCAAATCTGTGGTGGGCACATATAAAAGCCTTCTTATAGACGAAGCGCAGCGTATGTCCGGGATTGGGCTCAGCCTCAAAATCCTCGTTGATAATATGCCCCAGCTCCAGATTATCGCCACGGGCTCATCATCTTTTGAGCTTTCCAATCAGGTTTCCGAACCCCTCACCGGCAGGAAATACGAATATCTGCTCTTGCCCATGGCATTCCAGGAACTTTTGGCGCATCATGGCGGCTTTAATGAAAATAAAGAACTCTCCAGACGCCTCGTTTTTGGCACGTACCCAGATATCATCAATAACCCTGGGCAAGAAGCAGAACTCCTGAATCTCCTCGCAGGCTCTTATCTGTTCAAAGATGTGTTTTCTTTTCAAGATCTCCGGCGTCCCGAACTTTTGGAAAGCATCTTGCGCGCGCTGGCACTGCAAATAAGCTCCGAGGTATCCTATACAGAATTAGCCCAGCTTGCTGGCACAAACCACGTCACCATTCAGCGCTATATCCAGCTTCTGGAAGCCGCATTCATCATTTTCCGCCTGCCAAATTATAGCACGAACCAACGTAATGAAATCAAGCGTTCCCGCAAAATCTATTTTTGGGATAATGGTATCCGCAATTCGCTAATCAATGATTTTAGAGACCTGGAAAACCGCAACGATATCGGAAGCCTGTGGGAAAACTACTTGGTATCTGAACGGC
>JAAYQD010000362.1 GCA_012519465.1 Candidatus Cloacimonadota bacterium | reverse complement strand
TTTAAGCACAACTTTGTGACTGCCAATTTGGAGGAAGAGCTGCATGATTTACCCGGCGGAGAATCCATCAACCTGAGGATGCCCTATGCCGGCCCGGGCAATAATTTTTACTATTATGCCATCATCGCCATGGCAGATGGCAGGATCTTACAATTTGGCGGTGAAGACACTGTTTTGGAGATGGACCAGCAGTTTCTCATCGTATTGGAAGACGCCGATGATGGCAAAGTGGTGACAAGAAAGACACCTTAAAACTGATATTTAAACTTAAGGAGAAATACCAACAATGAAAGCGATAAGGCTTACTCTAACTCTATTGTTGATAATGGTTTCGGTAACAGCATGCGTGACCATGCGACAGCCCAAATCCGAGCTTTTGCCTTCCCATCCTGATATCATCAGCGGAAGGTTAGCCAACGGACTCAACTATTATATCCTGAAAAACAACAAGCCGGAAAAGCGTGCTGAATTGCGCCTCTTTGTGAACGCAGGCTCTGTGAATGAAGATGACGATCAAAAGGGACTGGCTCACTTTACAGAGCACATGGCATTCAACGGCACCGCCAGCTTTGAGCGCACCGAGGTGGTGGATTATCTCACCTCCATCGGGATGGGCTTTACCAATGGGCTCAATGCTGCCACCAGCTTTGAATTTACCTTTTATATGCTGAAGGTGCCCACAGATGATATCCAGCAATTGCGCAGCGGATTCCACATCCTATCCGAGATGGCGCATACCGTGGCTTTTGCACCTGATGAGCTGGAGAGCGAGCGTGGAGTGATTTTGGAAGAATGGCGCATGGGACAGGGAGCCCAACAGCGTATCAGCGATGCCACTTCCAAGGTGCTATTTGCCGGCTCAAAGTATGCCGAGCGCACGCCCATCGGCACAGAAGAGGTATTGCGCAATTTTACCCGAGAGGAGATAGTCCGCTTTTACAACGATTGGTATTATCCTGGCAATCAAAGTGTGGTGGCGATTGGAGATTTTGACGTGGACGCCATCGAAGAGATTATCAAAGAATACTTTGGCATCATTCCCGCCAAAGAAAACCCACGCCCCGTAGAGGTGGTGAAGGTTCCGGACAATATCGAGCCGCAAGTGATGATTATTACAGATCCGGAAATGCCCAATTCCACGGCACAATTCATCTGGAAACGCCCCGTACGCCCCACCGTGACTGTGGATGATTATCTGGATAACCTCAAGCAAGAGCTGTACTTGAATATGCTGAGCAGCCGTTTGGAAGAGCTTACCAAACAGCCGGATCCGCCCTATACCTTTGCCCTGATGATGAGCGGAAACGTGCTCAAAGGTTTGGGCGGCACGATTGGTGCAGCCGTAATGTCCTCCGGCAAGGGTCTGCAAGCCGTACAAGCCGTTTTGGGGGAGGTGGAAAGAGTGGATCGCCATGGCTTTTTGGAAAGTGAGCTGCAGCGTGCCAAACAAAAACAAATCCGCTCTCTGGAACGCTCCGTAGCCCAAAAAGCCACCCGCAGTTCAGACAGCTATACCATGGAGATCATCCAAATGCTCT
>JAAYQD010000361.1 GCA_012519465.1 Candidatus Cloacimonadota bacterium | reverse complement strand
CATATCGGCTATGGTATCGCCTCTTGCCAGCCTGGTGAGGATAGCAGCTGCATCCACGGCAGAAACGTTGGGCAGGCTCACCAAATCGTCAAAGTGCATACGGTTAACGTTTTGCGGAGTCATCAGATAATCTTCCCAAACGTCTGCCATGCCTTCGGAAGCGCCTTCATTGCTATCCAAGCGTTCCAGAAGGTCGCGTATCTCTTGGCGGCGGGCATCGGCATCATCTATATCCTGACGGAAAGATACCACCACCGTGTCTTTGAGGCGCAACAGCGTACGTTGGTCGATGGATGGGATTTGACGCAAATCGTAAATGCTGGCAAAATGGGCTACGTAATCCCGATAATCGAGGATGTCACGCGCCTGTTTTTCGCTGAGTCCCAATTGTCTCAATTCGCTGTACTGGGCGGTATTCAAATCCACCTTAGCAGCCAGCCAGCCAATGGCAAACAGCGCCAGCAACAAGAGCAATAGTTTTCTCATCGCTTTTCCTTATAGTGCTTTATAAATTTGTTCAAATACATAATCAACTCAGATTGGCAGTTTATTTTGCAGCCGGAATCTGTAAAGCCTTTTTTTTGGATGAAGCTTCAAGGCTGTTTCTCGCTATCCAGATGTGCCAGCAATTCCCCCACGGTAAAGAGGGAACCGCCACACACAAGGAGGTCTTCCTGCTTCAATTCCGCTTTGGCTGCGTCCCATGCCTCTGCCACGGAATGATAGGTGCTGACTGCCACGGGATAGTCTTTTAACACAGCCATCTGTTCTTCAATGGTGGCTGCCCGATCAGAATTGTTCTTTGCCAAATAGATATGGGCGGCACGGGATGCCATCAAGCCCAACATGGCACTAAAATCCTTATCCGCCAGGATGGATATCAGAAAGCGGGGTTTGATATCTGGGAAAGTGAGATCCAGCGTGCGGATCAGCGCCTTCACTCCATGCAGGTTATGCGCTCCATCCAGGATGATGGCTGGGGATTTGGATAGTAGCTGCATGCGCCCTTGCCAGTTTATCTGGGAAAGCCCCTTACGCACGGCAGCCTCGTTTACCTGTATTCCATGTTTGTTGGCATAGATAATGAAGGCGGTGAGCGCCATCGCCAGATTGGTGGCTTGGTGTTCGCCCAAGAGGTTGGCTTGCAGACCCCTGAAATGGTAATCCTGATAGTGGTAATCGAACATGATGCCGGCGATATTATTGTGGAGGTTGGTTGCCTGATAATCCCGGTTCCAGATGCTAAGCGGTGCATTCAACAGGGAGGCTTTATCGCTGATCACCTTGAAGGGCTGCTTTTCCATATCACCCAACACCAGGGGCACGTTTTGTTTGATCATGCCTGCCTTTTCTGCGGCAATCAGTTCCAGGCTGCCGCCCAAGGTCTTCACGTGGTCCAGCCCGATATTGGTGATGGCAGCCACATCCGGGATAAAGAGGTTGGTGGCATCCAGCCTTCCGCCCAGCCCCACCTCTATAATGGCACAATCCACCTGGTTTCTGACAAAGAGGATAAGGGCGATTGCCGTGCTGATTTCAAAGAAAGATGCTTCCCATTTGTTGAAGAGCTCTTCATGCTCCAAAAAGATTTTTAGAATCAGCTCAAACTCTGGCTGCTTTCCATTGATGCGGAAGCGCTCGCTATAATCCACCAGATGGGGGGAGGTATTGAGGCCTGTTTTCAGCCCGTGTGCCAATGCCAGGGATTCCAGGGTGGCGCAAACGCTGCCTTTGCCGTTGGTGCCTGCCACATGGAAGCCGGTGAGCTGATGTTGGGGATTGCCAAGGTCCATCAGCAGCCCTTCCATCCGCTCCAAACCCAGTTTCACATTGCCCGAATAGCGTTTATAGATATGCTCCAGAAATTCCTGATAGCGCATTTACCCCTTCCTTGGTAATAAACGGATGTTTTAGATAAAAAAACAAGGGTAAGCGCACCTGTCGCTTACCCTGTACACTATTTAATAAGTGGGTTTAATCAAAATCGGGTGTGGATTGGAAAGCTTCCGGGAAGAGCTTTCTCTTTAGATAATCCTTGTCTGCCTTACGCTGGTTGAAGGCGTTGGCATCTGTCTTCCACAGTTGGATGTATTGCTTTACCAGCTCCATCTTGCGGCTGCCGTTGGATTTGGTTTGTTGATCGATATAATCCAAATCATCGGTCATATAGTTTTGCAACACCGTGGGGCTCATGTTTTCATAGAAATTCTTGTCCAAAAAGTGTTTGGCGTGCTTTTCCAAATCCGGACACACCACGATAACACCCATGTTTTGTTTCAATTCACCACTTTCAAGCTTTTCTTCCACGTATTTTCCATATACAATGTAGCTTGTCTTTTCATGCTGGATTTCCGGGCAATAGCTGATGCTGGTGAGGTAGGTGTTTTTGGAGTCTGTAACCTTTGGTGTATTGCGCAATAGCTCCAGATCACCGCCAAAATCATGCCCGTGATCTCTAATATAATCGGTGGTGGCTACCCAAATACTCTTCATATTGTTTGTGCAGTCGTCCACGTTTTTCTCTTTATCCAGATTAAAGAAGTGGGGTAGCGCCAAAATCATAATCAAGGCGACAAAGAGGATGGCACTCAGTATCCAATACACCGAGATTCCTTTTTGGTTTCGCAACATAAGTAACTCCTGAATGGTTTCTTTTATCACGCTTTTACGGCAAGGCATTCTCGTCAAGCCTTTTTTGCGGGTCCCATGATTTTTGTGATGTAATTGTAGGTTTCTGGGATGTCTCTAAAGATATGACGGTAGTCTGCATCCCTCTCTATTTGGATATCCTTGATGCGGCGGGAAACGTTTGTTTCGCCCCAGTTATATGCCGCCAAAGTGAGGCTCCAATTACCATCATAGCGCGCCCGCAGATACTTGATATAGCGGGCAGACAGGTTGAGATTGTAAATGGGCACAAAGAGCAGCCCCCGCCGATGATTTTCACGGATATAAAAGGCGGTGGATTCCCGGATTTGCCCCAAGCCCATAGCATTGCGCGGGGAAACGGCA
Source organism: Candidatus Cloacimonadota bacterium (assembly GCA_012519465.1). Classification (GTDB taxonomy): domain Bacteria; phylum Cloacimonadota; class Cloacimonadia; order Cloacimonadales; family Cloacimonadaceae; genus UBA3900. The sequence goes on along the minus strand of JAAYQD010000361.1, from coordinate 923 downwards.
AAGCTACGGAAAGAACTCTCCGTGCGTATCAATTTGTAAAAATGAACGGGATCAAGCCCGTGCCACACTGCCACGCCAACGGTCATCAGGCGCACAGAAATGGGATTGTAAAGCAAAACCAAAAACACCAAAATCAGGATGGACAACAACCAGAGCAGGCGTCTTTTCCTGCTTTTGGTGCTTGGTTTCTTGCGGGCTTTGGTGCCCATTGATTAGGAAATCTGCTTCTTATAATCGCTCAAAGCCAAAACGTGAGACACTTCCTCATGTATGATTTGGCGCAGAGCTTTGTTTGCCCTTTCATCGGTGATGCTATCATTGATAGCGTGGAAATAGAGCAGGGTATCTTTTTCAAAGGCGATGGCGTTATTGAGCACGCCCATGATGTCTTTGGCTTCGGTGGCGCGTTTGATGGCGGAGGCTTCGTCGTTAAAGATCCTGCCATCCACGATTGTCTTCAGATAGCTTGCCACCAGCTCCCAATCTCCGGAAAGCTCCAACACCTGCAAATCAAGCTCGTCTCTGAGATTCAAAAACGTCTTTTCATGGCTCAGCTCCGCATCACGCAGGCTGATGATCAACTCTTTGGTGGCATCGTCCAAATCCTTGCGTTTGGATGCCTCATGATAAAAGGCATAGCCATTACGCTCGATCTGAACTGCCATTTCAATGATTTCATTTACGGAAAAAACCATCGTATTTCCTCCATTATCGTATTTTAGTCACTGATGGATAGTATCCAAAAATACGGGATATTTGTCAAGGGTTTTGTGGGCAATCATGTGTGTCTTTTCTTAGTTCCGAGGTGAGCGGAATGCCACAGCGCATTTATTGTTGACAAAAAATCATCAGACCAATTAAATGTAATGCATCCCAAAGGAGGATGAAATGGAGAATCTTTTTAGACTGATGCGCATAGCGCT
>JAAYQD010000026.1 GCA_012519465.1 Candidatus Cloacimonadota bacterium | reverse complement strand
GAGTTGACCTGAAATATCGTCTCTGCCGAGACTCTTTAAGGAGCTCACTGTCGCTCGCAATTAATGATTAATAACGAATGTATGCAAGTAACCTGAAACTTGGCACCTGAAACCTGCTCTTATCGTCTCTGCCGAGACTCTTTAAGGAGCTCGCTGCGCAAGAAGGTGTCAGAGGAGAGCGGTGTTCCGCCGCTGTGCTGAAACCTGAAACCTGGCACCAAAAACCTGTTTAGGTGGAAAGCTTCCGGAACCTATAAAAATCCTCTTTCTTCCATCCATTCACGGGCTTGATCGATAATCTTTTCACGTTGTTGGGGGCTAAGTTTTTCTTTGATCATTTCAGGATCATCAAAGAAATCTTCAAGCTCTACCTCATTGGCGTATTCCGAGCTGAGCAGATAGTACATATATGCTGTTTCCAGATCTGGCTGTACGCCATAGCCATGCTCATACATTTCTCCCAAATAATATAGAGCATCCGAAAGCCCTTGATCAGCAACCATTTCAAACCATTTATGGGCTTGTTTGAAGTCTTGCATTTCATACTCTTCAAAATAATACAACTCTCCCAGTTTGTATTGGGCTGTCAAATCCCCTTGCTGGGCAGCCAAGGTATACCAATGGCAGGCTTGTTCGTAGCTTTGCTCCACCATATCCCCGATTTCATACATTATCCCCAACAGATTCTGAACCTCATCAAAACCCAGTTCACCCGCTAAAATATACATTTTAACGCCTTCTTCTTCGTCTTGCTCCACGCCATTGCCGTAGATATACATTTCTCCCAGCTTGTAGATGGCTTCCGGATGTTTTTGATCTGCCGCCATAGAGAACCATTTGAATGCTTCCTTGGAATCCTGCTCCACGTCAAAGCCATAATAATACAGCTTTCCCAAATATGTCTGAGCTATGGCATCGTTATCTTGTGAAGCCAAAACAGAGAGCTCTTCAAAAGTAAAAGAATCATAATCCACTGCCTGCACAGCAGCCACGCTAAAACAGGCAAGCAACACCGATAAGAACATGAAAATTCTATCCATTATATCCTCCTTAATGGTGAGGTGCTTATAACAATTCATATTATTTTTGTCAATAAAAAAGAGTGCGTTATTATAAGTTTTTTGGATTTCTTTTGTGGATTCGCATCAAAGCCCCTGTTTATAAAGCGGGGGATGCCTTTATAGTCCTGCCTTTGAGCCCATGTGTAGCAGGGGGCTTGCTCTATGTTCTTTTTACTTCTTTTGCCCTGTATGTATAGGCTTTTAACACCGGGTGGCTGTAGAGCAAAGCCTGGGCTTCATCCCCAAAACCGCCTGCTTCTTCGATTGCCCGGGTTATTTTGGGGACGGCGGAGGGGGATACTATCATTTTGCTGATATCGCGTCGGGGAGGGTTTCTATCGTAATCTTCCTCTGAAGTATAGATATATCTTGTTTTGCAGATGGTGGCGCCGGAAGCTCCGTTTTCCATGGCTATCTTGCTGAGCTTTTTGCCAAAGCCATCGCTGCAGACCAGGATCAATTCCACGAGGTCTGTGAGGAAGGTGCGCGTGCGGGTGTTTTCCTGTTCCAATCTGGTTTTGCGCCATTCCACGCCTCCCACTATGGAATCAATGGCAGAGATCATCTGTTCCATATTGGCGGCTTGTTCGGCTCTCTTGCGGGAGATGCGGGTATTCACGGTTCCTTTGCGGATGGGATGGATATAGGCTATGCCGCGTCCGGGAGCATCCAGTTTGGCTTCGGAGATAAACATTTCCATCACGGAATCGATGTCGTATTTGCTCATTACGAGGTCTATCACCTCTTTTTCTGGGGGGATGGTGATGCGCAAGAGCCCCAGCTTGTCTCTCACGCCACCGCCGATGCCGTAGGTGGTGACGGGCACGCTGGCTCCTGCTTTGAGGGAAACACGCGCCACAGCATCGCCTTCGCCACGCTGCACCACACAGGCGAT
>JAAYQD010000360.1 GCA_012519465.1 Candidatus Cloacimonadota bacterium | reverse complement strand
GCCGCCCGCTCTTGATACAAAAAGCTGGGTTCGGAATACTTGGGAGGGATCAGGATTAAGCTAACATGAATGAATTCATCTGCCAGGGGCATCAGCAAGGTAAGCTGTCCCGTGCGCCAATCCAACAGATAATCCTCTCCGCTCTTGAGAGTTCCGCTTTGAGCTTGCACCTGCTCGGAGCCGATAATGATTTTACCTTTGCCCAGGTCATATACCATCTGCCCGGGTATGATGGCAAGCCTTACCTCCTGAAAAAGGGAATTGGCAGCAAAGGGTTGTGCCCACAGGAGTGCCAACAAGATAATGAGGAGGATGCCAAGACGAGGATTCATTTACACTTTATGGATCACCCAACACACCACGCCCCACACCACAAAGTCCATCTCTTTACCCACAAAGATGGGTTCATAATCATCATTTTCCGGCTTCAGCCAATAGCCTTGGGAATCTATTACCAAGCGCTTGATGGTGAGCTCTCCATCATACACTGCCATCACGATCTTGCCGGAAACGGGTTCCAAAGAGCGATCCACCACCAGGATGTCATCCGGGAAGATGCCGGCTTTGATCATGGAATATCCTTCCACCCTCACAAAGAAGGTGGATGCCGGATGGGGCACCAGGTATTCATTGAGGTCCAAGCTGCCTTCCAGATAGTCTTGCGCAGGCGAGGGGAAGCCAGCGGGTATGCGTGCACCCAAGAGGGGACGGCTTAGCTTTTTATCCGAGCGCGCACCATAGATGGCTTTGATGGTGCCGTCTGTCTTGATGTTTTTCATCCATATTCTCCCTTGCTGATCCAAAGTATCGTAGGTTGTGTCAAGGGTTTATAGAGGGCGCATTTTTGTCAAACCCAAATTATGATTTGATCCAGCTGTTTATCATTATCAGTAAAAAAAGACCCCGGAAGATAACCCCCAGGGTCTTTTTTTTATCTGTATTTTATGTTATTTAATGGCTTTGAGCAGTTGCTTGGCGGTAGCGCCGCGTCTGGGATCGTTTTCGATGCGTTGCAGGTCTGCCTTTGCTTCAGTATATTTCTTGGTACGATAGTAGCTATCGCCTCTAATCAGGTAGGCATCCACATTATTGGGATCCAATTGAAGAGTTTGTGTGGCAAATGTAATCGCTTTGGCATAATTCTTTGCTGTGTGATAGTGACTGGCAACGGCAAGGGCAAGCTGGGTATTACGCTCCAGCCCCAATGATTTTTCCCAGAATTCAATCTTCTTGGCATTGTTTTTGAGCTCTTCATAGTTTGAGCCCATCAGGCGATAGATGGATGCCAGAGTAGCATCATCGGGCTTGGTTTCAATCAGTTTGGTAAGGATACGGTTGGAATCAGCCCATTTTTTGTTATCACGATAAAAAGAGGAAAGGCGGTTTAACACCTCGGGGCTGTCTTCCAGTTCCAATGCCTTTTCATAATACTTTACTGCTTCGGCATAATTGTTCTTCTCATTATAGCTGTTACCAAGTATCAGATACACCTTGTAATCATTGGAAAGCTCGGCATACTCTTTCAAAACGGTAAAGGCACGCTCTTCGTCTTGGATATTTTCGCTCAGGATGATGTATTGATTGGTGAGAGCCTCTTCATTACCGGGATCTTTTTCCAAGACCTCATCATAGGTGATAAGCGCATCTTCATAGTGTGTGGCAGAGGTCTGAGCACGCGCTATTCTGATGAGAAGGGATTTGATGGCGTCTTCTTTATTTACGTTATATTCACTTTCCATGATGGATGCATCCAATCTGTCATAATAATCCAAAGCATTTCCCATATTCATGATGGCTTCATCATACATCTCGATTTCAAGGTCTTCATTTGCCAGATTCATATAGGTATCAGCAATCTGGAAATGAAGCTCGTTGATAACAACGTCTATGGAATCGCTTTCTGTGGCAGTGGGCATAGCCTCCACAAACAGATCCAAGGCTTCTTTGAACTGGATCAGGGCAAAATCCGGGCTTTCTTCTTCATAAGCGTCTCTGGCTTTGTCCTTGGCTTGTTCCAGCAAAGGCTTGGATTGCGTGAGACCGGCTGAATCTTCTACTTTTGTTTTGCTACAAGCAGTCATCAAAACGATTAATATCGCAGCGCCAATGAGTAGTGCATATGAGCGCATTTTCATGTAAACCTCCAGGGTAATTTAGATAAATCAAACCTATTTAGACCGTGGAAATTGTCAACATAAAAAAGAAAGTAGGGCATTGTAAGAAATATTTTTATGCATAACGTGGAAATATTTCAAAATCGGTAACTGTCTAAATACCTGTATATTAACTTATACGAATGCCATTCGTGTGGATAGAAAACCACGCAAACCCTCGTTAAATCGTGATTATTATAGTTGACAGATTTTGAAGGAGTGATTTCTAATGACGCAAGAAGTATCTCATACTCTCATTACAACACAATTAGGAGGTAAAATGAGCAGAGATGAATTGATCAAAAAGATTGCGGGAGACGCTGGTATTTCTCAGAAAACAGCCGGCCTTGCTCTTGCATCCGTTCTTGATGGCATCACCCAGGCACTTAAGAAAGGTGAGAGAGTTACTCTCGTTGGTTTTGGATCTTTTAGCGTTGTAAAACGCAAAGCCCGCAAAGGCATCAACCCCAAAACTCGCGAACCCCTCAAGATTCCTGCACGCAAAGTTCCCGTATTCAAAGCAGGTAAAAACCTTAAAGAAGCCGTCAAGAAATAACCCGTATAACAAAAAACACAATCAAAAGGCAGGAGCGCGCTCCTGCCTTTCTCTTTATCCTGCCGTTTTGCCCTTGACAATATTCTTGGGACGGCAAAGTGGGTCTATAATAGTTAGGTTATTCTTACCATTCTATCCATTAAATAAAGAAGGATGTTACAAATGCTCAAGCTCGATTATATGAAATTGCAAGAATTTATGATTGAGGTGCTTAACCGTGTGGGCGTACCTCTGGAGGATGCCCGGATATGTGCTGAGATCCTGATTGCCAGTGATCTGCGTGGGATTGAATCCCATGGCATAGGCAGGCTCAAAATGTATTATGACCGCATCCGTGCCGGCATTCAAAATCCGCTTACCAAGATTGATGTAATCCGTGATAAATTTGCCACGGCAGTATGGGATGGCAATCATGGAATGGGGCATGTGATAGCGCAAAAGGCAATGCAAACTGCCATCGATAAAGCACGTCAACATGGCTTGGGCGCTGTGGCAGTGAGGAATTCCACCCATTATGGTATCTGTGGCTACTATGCTCAAATGGCGGCTGATGCCAATATGATTGGTTTCAATTTCACCAATGCACGCCCCTCTGTGTGCCCCACCAATGGGGTAGAGCCTCTCTTGGGAACCAACCCCATCTGCTTTGGCGCTCCCACAGATTTGGGCTTTCCCTTTATCTATGATGCCGCCACCTCCATCTCCCAACGTGGTAAAATCGAACAATATGCCCGCGAGGAAAAAGACACCCCCTCCGGATGGGCGATTGATTTGGATGGCAATTCCCACACTGATACCCCCAAACTGCTGGTGGACCTGGTAAAGCAAACCGCATCCTTGCTACCCATCGGAGGCACAGACGAGCTGAGCGGCTCCCACAAGGGTTACGGACTTTCCACAATGGTGGAAATCCTGTGTGCCGCACTTGCCAATGGAGCTTTTTTGAACGGACTCCTGGGCAAGGACGCTTCCGGAAAGCCTGCGCCCTACTGTCTGGGGCATTTCTTTATGGCGATAGATATCGAGTGTTTTACAGATATCGATAGCTTCAAAGCCACTGCTGGTGAGATTTGCCGGAGCCTGCAAAACTCCCGTAAGAAGCCTGGTTTTGATAGAATTTGGGTGGCTGGAGAGAAGGAGCATGAAAAAATGTTGCAGGTGAAAAAGGAAGGAGTTCCCATTATCCCCAACCTGCAAAAAGATATTGAAACTATGCAAAATGAGCTTGGGCTTGCTTTTTTTAGCTTTTTGGAGTAAACTATAAATAAATACCAAATACATACCTTAAACAAGGAGTACACAAAATGAAAAAGACTACACTAATTATTACTTTGGCCCTGTTCGCTCTCAGCCTCGTGGCTGTGGAATTTGAATGGGATGGCGAGTTTAGAGCTCGTGCCGCAATGTACAATGACTATTGGGGCGATCCGGGCGGACACGTGGACAACCGTCTGCAGCTTGGCATCACCTCCGAAATTACAAGAGGGCTCAATTTGAGAGCCAGTGTTGATATGGTGGGTCCTGGTTATGACAACGTCGTTTGGGGAGAAACGGGCGGAGCCATTGGCGATAGCTACGTACTGCTCCAAGTAAAAGAAGCTTGGATCGATTTCCGTATCGAACAGATTAAATCCAACATCAAATTGGGTCAGCAATCTTGGGCTGATCATCGTGGCTTGGTATTGGATGATACATTTAGCGGAATTACTTTGAAGACGGATTTGGCTCCGGATGTCAAAGCAACCTTTGGTTATGGAAAGTACGAAGAAGGATTCTTCACTGATCGTTATGATGACATGCAAGGCTTTTTGGTGAATGTGGAATATGAAGGCAGCATGACAGCCGGTATGGATGCTTACCTTACCTGGAACAGATTTTGGTATAGCTACAATGACAAACCCATTGCCAAGAACTTCTCATTCCTGCCCTACTTTGTATACGATCTCGATCCCATCACCATTGATGGTGTGATCATTGCCCAAATGGTAGATACCTATCCATCAAGTGGTGTATTTAGCAAAGTGAAAAGTGAATTGAAAAGCAATTTTGGTGTTGCCTTGAACGCAAAGACCAAGATGGTTCAATTTACTGCAGGCATAGACCTTGTGTTTATGAACGATATACTCACCTATTGGAGAGCAACCAGAGACTTTTCCCGTTATTACCAGAACGGCCTGTATATCTTTGGTCCCGGAGAACATAACGATGATCTGGGAATCTGGGCCTTTGGTACCGATGCAGAATCCTATCTTGGTGCCACTCTGAGCGGGAAATATCAGATGACTGAAAAGCTGGCACCCTTTGGCGCCTTTGGTTTTATAAACAAGGGCGGTATGGAATTAAACGGCGGTTTGGAATATCAGATTATTCCTGAGCTTCTGAATATCGCAGCCTTTGGTGCCTATGGCATCGTGGATAAGGATCTCAATAACAAAAACGCCTACGCCTTTGGCACCACCCTCAAAGTAGAATTCTAAGACAATAACCCTAACAATAATATCAAGGCTCCTCCTCGTGGGGAGTCTTTTTTTTGTCCTCAAATTATAGTCGGTGAGCTTGATGACGTATGACCTCATCGGCTCTCGTATTCCCTGGCTTCAGTCGTTATATAATCAAGGCAACATTTCTGTATTTATTATATATCGCAGTCATAATATCTTTCAAAATGATCACCTTGCTTTCCTTAAAATAAATACCAGTCCCCATAGCTTGTAGGTGTTTCATAAACTGGTTAAAACCGACGAGGTAGCCCTTGCGTAAGACTAATATCACCAAGCTGTTAAGCATTTTGATACTGATGCTTAAAAGACCTGCTGAAGTCAGCGAAACGCCCGGTAAAAGCCAGAGGATATAAGGCATGGGAGAAGCCCTAAAACCTAACAACTAACAGCTATCAACTACAGCCAGCCGCGGCTGCTTGCCTGTTAACCACCCTTGTCTCACCCTTGTCTCTCCCTTGTCGAGACAAGGGAGAGACAAGGGAGGCTAATGGGCAAGGAGTGGCATATCATGAACATAATCCATAAAATACATTCAGAAAAGCATTGACAAGGCAAGCATCGCCAAAAAACTGGTAACCTCGAGCTCAATTCAGCGCATAGCTTTGCTTTAATGCTATAATATCAACGCTTTATATATAATAACAAGAGGACGAAATGAAAGATTATGAGATGAAGAAGATACGCAATCTTCTGTTTATGGGATCCAGTGGAGCCGGAAAATCCAGCTTGGCTGAACAGATCTTTTTCCAAGCGCAAGCCATCAACAGGCTGGGCAAAATAGATGAAGGCAATACCGTGATGGATTTTGATGCCGAAGAGATTGCCAGAAAGAATTCCCTTAGCCTCAGTTTGGGTTTTGTAAACTATAACGATCACAAGATCAATATCCTGGATGCCCCCGGTTCTCCAGACTTTGTGGCAGATGCCATTGTGGCGATACCCGCCGTGGAAAACGTGATTTTGGTAGCCAATGCCACCGCCGGTTTTGAGGTGGGGCTGGAGCTTGCCATCGAGCAACTGGAAAACAAAAAAGTGGGCAAGGCTGTGATCGTAAACCGGATGGATAATGAACATGCAGACTTTCAGAAGACCCTGGATTCAATATATGAAAACTCTGGTTTGAGAGCCACCCCGCTGCTGTTGCCCATCGGCAAAGAGGGTGCCTTTGAGGGTGTGATAGATGTGATCGCCATGAAGGCCATCCGCCCCGACGGTGTTTCTGATATCCCTGCGGAATTGCAAGACGCTGCGGAAGAAGCCAAGATGCACCTGATGGAAGCCGTGGCTGAAACCGATGAAGAGCTGCTCAATAGCTTTTTGGAGAATATGGAGCTGAGCCCTGAAGAAATGATGGGTGGGCTGAAAAAAGCCATCGCCAATGGAGAAGTGATTCCCGCATTTGCCTGCTCTGCCAACACCGGTGTGGGCGTGAAGGCATTTTTGGATGCAGCCATCTCTTATCTTCCTTCCCCAGCCGAAGCTTCCGTGCTGGAAATCTTGAAAGGTGATGAAAAAGCAGAATTTACCGCCACGCAAAATGGCGAGCTTTTGGGCTATGTGTTCAAGCTGTACAGCGATCCCAACATGGGTGAATATGCTTATGTGAGAATCTATTCTGGCGGCCTCAAGAGTGGCACGGAATTTTACCTGCCCGAAAAGGATGCCAAAGATAAAGCCGGCAATATGTATTATATGTTAGGCAAAAACCGTCATGACACCTCCGAGATCAAAGCCGGTGATATCGGTGCCATGGTGAAGCTGAAAAATGCCCGCGCCCTGAATACCATCGCCGCCCTCAATTCCAAGATGGCGCTGGTAATGCCCGAAATCCCCGTGCCCACATACTGGCAAATGATCCGGGCTGCCAATCAATCCGACGAAGATAAGATTGGTGCAGCATTGCAGCGCGTGATTGCCGAAGACCCTTCCATCCGCTACGACCTGGTGGCAGAAACCCACGAAAACGTGATCTCTGGCATGGGCGAACAGCAGATGGCACTGGTACTAAAGAAACTGAAAAACCGCTATAAAGTGGATGCCATGATGAAAGAACCGCGCATCCCGTACAAAGAAACCATCACTGGCAGCGCCGAATCTCAGTATCGCCACAAAAAGCAATCCGGCGGCAGAGGTCAGTATGGTGAAGTGTTTTTCCGCATCAAACCCACGGAGCGCGGAGAAGGATTCCAGTTTGTCAATTCCATCGTGGGCGGTGTGATCCCCACAAACTTTATACCTGCCATCGAGAAAGGCTTGGTGGAAACCATGGAAAAGGGTGTCATCGCCGGTTATCAGGTGGTGGATATCAGCGTGGAAGTGTATTATGGCAGCTATCACGACGTGGATAGCTCGGAAATGGCGTTTAAGATTGCCAGCTCCATGGCTCTGAAGGAAGGCTTTAAAAACTGCCGTCCCGTACTTTTGGAGCCCATCCATGATCTCGTAATCATCGTTCCCAGCGAATACATGGGCGACGTGATGGGTGATATCAGCACCCGTCGTGGACGCATCATGGGCATGGAACAGCGTGGCAAAAAGCAATATCTGAATGCCCAGATGCCTGTGGCAGAGATGTATCTGTATTATCCCGCCCTCAAATCCCTCACCCAGGGCAGAGGCCGCTTTACACAATCCTTCTCTCACTATGAGAGAGTGCCGGATGATATCACTCAAAGAGTGGTGGCAGAATGGCAGGATTCAGACGAATAAACTTGTACTAATTATAACGCTTAAATAGACGATATCCGGGAGGTCTGCACCTTGATTTGAGCCGACCTCCCTTTTTTGCTTGACACATAAGGCATCTTATCTTCTACTGACTTCAGATGCAAAATGAATTTTAAATAAACAAGTATATAAAGAGGTATGCAATGGCTGGACATAATAAATGGAGCTCTATCAAACACAAGAAAGCCGCAACTGATGCCAAACGCGGCAAGATCTATACCAGACTCGCCAAAGAGATCATTTTGGCAGCCAAATCCGGTGGGGGAGACCCCGAAATGAACCCCCGTTTGCGCACAGCAATCAATAGCGCCAGATCAGTAAATATGCCTCGTGATAATATCGAGCGTGCCATCAAACGCGGAACAGGCGAAATCGAAGGCGCAGCCTATGAAGAAACCAGCTATGAAGGTTATGGACACAACGGTGTGGGCATCGTTGTGGACGTGATGACTGACAATAAAAACCGCACCGTTTCGGAATTGCGTCATATCTTTTCCAAATATGGTGGCAACTTGGCAGAGACAGGAGCTGTATCTTGGAACTTTGACCAAAAGGGCTATTTCAACATTGCCTCCGAAGGCTTGGATGAAGACGAATTTATGATGCAAGCTCTGGAGGCAGGAGCTGAAGACATCGAGCTGGATGGCGAATACTACGACGTTTATACCTCTGCATCCGATTTTCATGTGGTACTTGGCAATTTTGAAGAACAGGGCTTCACCGCCTTGAATGCCGAGCTTACCATGGTTCCCAAAAACACTGTGAATGCCGATGAGGTGGCAGAAAAGCTATTGAAACTCATCGATATGCTGGAAGATTTGGACGACGTGCAAAAGGTTTACGCCAATTTTGATATATCAGACGAAATACTTGAATCCTTAGACAGGTGATCAGTGATCCTGATTGGCATAGACCCTGGTAGCCGCGTGTGTGGCTATGGGCTCATCCAGGCACAGGGTAAAGTGATCACGGCTGCCGGATGCGATGTGATAGACGTTAGCTCCCAGCCAGACCTGCCCAAACGCTTGGCCCTGCTATTTAGCGGCGTTGAAGCCGTATTGGATGAATACAAGCCTGATCTTGCCGTTGTAGAAAGTATGTTTTATCACAAAAATGTAAAGAGCGTATTCACCTTGGGGCAAGCCCGTGGAGTGATCCTGTTGGCTTTGGCACGCAGGGGGATACCCATCTATGAATACAGCCCGCGCGAGATCAAGAAAGCCGTGGTGGGCAATGGGGGAGCCTCCAAAAAGCAGGTTCGCTTTATGATAGAACAACTCTTCAAGCTGAAAGGCAGCGCCAAGCCCGATGATGCATACGATGCCCTTGCCATTGCCATGTGTCATTTTAATAGGATAAAACTGGCAGTATGATCTCCTATATCAGTGGCGTGGTTGCAGCCAAAACCCCTGTGAGTGTGGTGATTGAAACCACCTCAGGAGTGGCTTTTGCCATGGAAATACCGGTGAGCACTTTTGAAAACCTGCCTGCCGTGGGGCAAAGCTGTACGCTGCATACCCATCTCCATTATGCACAGGATGATATCAGGATGTTTGGATTCTTTGATCCGGCAGAACGCCAGCTTTTTCAGATTCTCACTTCTGTCTCGGGCATTGGACCCAAGACGGGGCTTTCCATCCTCTCCACCCTGCCCGTACCTACCTTCGTGAGAGCCATAGAACACCAGGAGGAAGGCATCCTGACACGTATTCCCGGCATAGGCAAGAAAAGCGCGCAACGGCTGATACTGGAATTAGGCGGCAAACTATCACCCATGGCGGAACACTTTAAGAGCACAGATCATGTGATTGAACGCAGCGTGATGGAAGAAGTGGAAAGCGCCTTGGTGACCCTGGGCTTTAACGCCAAGGAGATTCACAAAGAACTGGCACTGATGCCCGAGGAAGCCAAACAAATGGCACCCGAAGCCCTCATCAAAGAAACCATCCGCCGCATCTATCAGAGGTCAAAGTAAACCGTGCTGCGCAACGAAGCCTATCAGGTAATCAATAAAGTTTTTAAAGATCAGGAGTTTTCTGATACCCTTTTGCAGCAGCGGGCAAAGCGCATCGTGGCTGCCAAACAAAACCTGGGTTTGTTTTATAACCTGGTAAAAGGCTCCATCAAGATGAAGGGGCAATTGGATTATATTGCCAGCCTGCATACGGATCCCAAAAAGTATGAAACCACCGATCTCAAAATCAAGGTGCTGCTATATATTGGGCTCTACCAGCTTATCTATCTGGATTCCATTCCCCAGCATGCCGCCATCAACGAAACGGTGGAGCTGGCAAAGAAGCTTTTCAACCCGGCTGTGGGAGATTTTATAAATGCCGTACTGCGCAGCTGGCAACGCAATCCCCAAATCACCTGGCCGGAAGACCCCATCCAAAGGGCTGCCGCGGAACACAGCTATCCCCCGGAGATAGTATCCCGCTGGTTTGAGCTGTGGGGAGAAGAGGATGCGGAATACCTGATGCTGTACTTCAATGAAAACCCTCTTTTGCACCTGAGGGTGAATAGCACCGCCACCACAATGGAAAAGCTGATACAATACTTTGCCAAGAGGGAGATAAGCCTGACGAGCACCGGCTATGGCAAATGCATGCTGAGCACGGATAAGGCAGATCAGGTGTTGGAAGACGTGGCATTTTCCGAGGGCTATTTCAGCGTTCAGGATAGCTCTGCGGCCATGGTGATAGACTTGCTGGATCCACAAAAAGAAGAGAGCATCCTGGATTTCTTTGCTGCGCCCGGAGGCAAATGCACCTACATCTCCGAAAAGATGGATAATACTGGAGAGGTGATTGCCGTGGATAAATCACCTGCCAAGATTAAACTCTTAAAAAGAGCTGCTGACCGATTGCAGCTGTTTAATATCAAGCTGGTCACATCGGATGTCTTCAAATATGGTCCGGTGGCTCCTGCATACAATCGTGTGTTGGTGGATGCCCCCTGCTCTGGCTGGGGTGTTTTTGGCAGGAAGGCAGATTTGCGTTGGCACTCTTTTCAGAATATCCCCGATTTGCTGAAGCTGCAGGAGAAAGCCTTGGACACGGCAGCCAAATTTGTGCGCCCGGAAGGCTACCTTGTGTATTCCACCTGCACCATGAACCCTGATGAAAATCAGGAGCAAATCAAGAGCTTTTTGGAGCGTAACAAAAACTTCCAATTGGTGGCACCCGGAAAGCTCATCCCTGCAGATTGCATCAAAGACGGGATGATGCGCACGATACCCTTCAAACACCATATAGACGGCGCCTTTGCCGCCAAAATGCAAAAGATCAAATAGGGGCGTTGATGGCAATGCAACAAGAAAAACTAAAGAAAGCAGGTTATTGGATCTTAATTGGATTGGGAATCATCCTGGTGACGGCGTTTCTCACCAGTCAGGTGGTAATGCCCATCATCTTTGCCAAACCCAAGGATGTGGAAGTGCCAGACCTGGTGAATAAAAATATCAGCTCCGCCAAGAGAACCCTAAAGGATTTGGGCTTGCACGCCATTGTGAGCGATTCCGTGTGGTCTGATACCCAGCGCATTGAAAATGTATTGGAGCAAGACCCCAAGCCGGGCACCCTGGCAAAGCTGGAAAGCACAGTGTATCTGGTGATCAGCAGGGGCTCGAAAATGGTGGTGGTGCCCTCTGTGACTGGCTTGGATTATGAGGAAGCCTTTATGACATTGCGGGTGAGCGGGCTGAGGGCAGCGGTTGTGGATTCCACATTCATCCTCAATTACCCAGCCAATGCAGTTTTGCGCTCTTTGCCACAATCAGGAGCCAAGGTGGAGAAAAACTCCACTGTGCGCCTATATCTGAGCCGGGGTCCAGAGCCTTTGCCGGATTCTTTAAGCTATGAATATGAGTACGAATACGAGTATCCATAAGCCTGCCCACAAAGTTTAGGATAATATATGCAACTCACAATCCCCCTGCCTGCCTCCAGCCAAGTACTTTTCGGCTTTATCATCGATTCCATGGAAGGAACCGCCATCCACAGCCAAGGCGCAGACAAAAACCAGTTAATCCTCACCCTGCACCCTTCCACTTTGCCGGAGTTGCAAACATTTTGTGCGGCATGGAATGGATATTACATCAATCAACCCCAGCTTCAATTGAACCTTGAAGCCATAATGAATACAACTAATATATCATATGAATTACATTCTCCAGGAGAGATATGCAATGTTTGAAAGAGTGATGAAACAAGCGGTGATGAACCGCGTGCTCTATGCGTTGATCCCAATGATAGTGCTATCCGTCTATCTATTTGGATTGCGGGTATTGGCGGTAATTGTGATCGCCAATATCTTTGCCGCGTTATTGGAGTATCTGTTTATCCGCACCAAAAAGAATGGCAAGATCACCATGGCTGCCTTTGTGACAGGCACCCTGGTGGCTATGACTCTGCCGCCCACCATTCCCCTTTGGATGAGTGCCGTGGCAGCCGCAGTGGCCATCTCTTTTGGCAAGATGATGTTTGGCGGCTTTGGCACCAATCCCTTCAACCCCGCCATCGTGGGACGCACCTTTGTGTATGTGGCTTTTCCCCAGCAGATGACGGTGGAATGGATCAGGCCCTTTATGTATTCAGACTTCCCCGGTGGATTTGTGAGGTGGTCTGTAACTGAAGGGATGAGGACCGGCGCCACAGTGCTTGGTGATTTTAAGATAATCAAAGCCTTGCCGGAGACTTTCAATGCTCTGGATAGCTTCCTGGGCTTTATCCCGGGCTCGATTGGGGAGACCTCATCGCTGTTGATCCTACTGGCTGCGCTGTACCTTATTTTTACGAAGACAGCCAAATGGCAGCCGATGGTGAGCACGGTGCTCTCCCTCTTGGTCTTTGGCTTTATCTTCAATCCCAGCCAAAACCCGCTCTATTTCCTCATTAGCGGTGGTGCCCTGTTTGGCACGGTATTTATGACCACGGATCCCGTCTCCCAGCCCAAAGGTAAGCAGGCGATCTGGATTTATGGCATTATGATAGGTTTTCTTACCGTGTTCATCAGGCGTTACTCCCTCTTTGCAGAAGGGTTTATGTTTGCCCTGCTGCTCACCAATTCCTTTATGCCCATGATCGAGTACTTCCTGGATAAACGCGGCAAGAAAAAGGGGGTAAAGGCATGAGCAACGAACGCATCCCTTTTCGTGAAACAATGATCTATCCCATCATCTTTATGATCATCCTCAGCATCATCTTTGTGGGTGTATTGGCATTGATGTATCACGCTACAAAAGAGAAGGTGGAAACCTATAAGGAAGAGAGCTATCAAAAGATAGTATTGGACCTCTGTGCGCCTTCCATCGCATCTGCCACAGGCTTGAATGAGGCGGATATCATCTCTGCTTTTCCCCAAAGCTACAATGAATATATAAAACAGGCATCCCTCAAAGGGGAAGACCGCCCTTCATTTGCGGTTAGCATTGATGACTCTGTGATAGTACGCGTAGTGGATATACCCGGCAAAGGATTGTGGGATAAGATGCGTGCCCTGGTGGCGGTATCCCCGGATCTCAGCCAGATCCGCAAGCTTGCCATCTATGAACAGATGGAAACTCCCGGGCTGGGCGCCAGAATCTCTGAACCTTGGTTCCAAGAGCAGTTCCAAGACCTGCAGGTGATTGCCGATGGCAATTTTGTAGCCTTGGAATTGATTTCTGAAAAGCAGGAACGCAAGGGTGGTCAGATCAACAAGGTGACAGGCGCCACCATCAGCAGCGGGGCGGTAATCAGCATGTTGAAAAACTCTTTGCAAGAACTATTTGAACAAAACACTCTGGGAGCTATGCCATGACAAAAAAAGAAATCTTCGTCGTAAGTGCCTTCAAGGATAACAGCGTCTGGAGGCAAATCCTGGGTATCTGCTCCACTTTGGCGGTCACCAACCTCATGCTCAATAGCCTGATCATGGGCCTGGGTGTGATCTTTGCCTTGGCGCTTTCCACATTCACCATCTCTTTTATCAGGGAATACACTCCCCGCAGCGTGAGGATGATGGCACAAACGCTCATCATCGGCGCCTATGTGATCATCGTGGATATCCTGCTCAAAGCCTGGTTACCGGACGTGAGCAAGCAATTGGGACCCTATGTGGGGCTCATCATCACAAACTGCATCCTGATGGGGCGCGCGGAAGCCTTTGCAGCCCAAAACAAGCCTTTGGATTCCATGATAGATGGCATCGGTGCAGGCGTGGGCTATACCCTGGT
>JAAYQD010000359.1 GCA_012519465.1 Candidatus Cloacimonadota bacterium | reverse complement strand
TCCACCTTGTCTTTGGGATAGCCTGCCAGGATGATGAGAGGCGGGCGGGAAAGAGCTTTCAACCGGGCGCACAAGGCGGGAACGTGATCGCTATACATATCGTCTGTGGAGCAGATGCATACTGCCGGAGCGGAGGATTCTGAGGCTGCGGCAACAGCTGTATCCAATTCGCTAAAGCCGGGGCTCTCGATGAGAGGGAAGCCTGCTGTTTGGAAGAATCCCGTGGAGAAATCCATGCGGGCTTTATATTCTGCGATGCTGCCCAGATTGAGCAGGTAGATGCGTGTGTCCGCCGGGGAGGCTTCCACCCGTGTGCGCAGCTCTTCCATGATTGCCACAGAGCGGAGGGGATGGACGGGGCGCGGGCTGAATTTCAGCTTGAGGGCAGTGGATATTTGCTCGATATCAGCTCCCTGCTGCCAGGCGGCGGAAATCTTTTTTACCCAACACTCGGTCTTGGGCATATCATCCAAGGCTTGCAGGCTGGTGCTGGGGTCCAGGGTGGCATCCTTTTTGAGCTGGGCATAACGCTGCATCGTTTCATCCAGCCAGGAGGTGTCTGGAGCGGGTATCCGGATAAGCTCATCTGCCGGATTGGCAAACATATTCACGCCCACCTTCACGTCACGGCGGTTGTTGACAGCGGTGATGCGGTCTGCGGAGATGGTCTGCAATTCGGCATGGATGCTGCCATTTGCCAAAACCGCCTGCATTCCGCCCTTGGCGTCGATATCCTGCAGGCGCTGCCAGGCTTTGTCGCAAAGCTGGGAGGTGAGGGCTTCGATATACCAACAGCCTCCGGCGGGGTCGATGATCTTGGTGAATTGGGCTTCTTCTGCCAAGACCAACTGTTGATTGCGGGCGATGCGGCGGGAGAATTCATCAGCCGGGCGCAGATGGCTGTCATAAGGCTCAATCTGCAGGCTGTCTATGCCGCCAATCACGCCGGCAAAGCCTTCCGTGGTGGTGCGCAGCATATTCACCCAGATATCATAGCTGCTCTTGTTGAAGCTGGCGGTGCTGCCGTGAATCCAGATTTTCTGGGCATCTTCGGAGCCGTTACAGCTTTTGATGAGCTGTGCCCACAGTATTCTGGCGGCGCGCACTTTGGCAATTTCCATAAAGAGATTGGAACCCAGGGAGAGCTTGAGCACAAAGCGGGGTGCCACCCTTTCCAGGTTGAATCCGCGCTGGGTGAGCTCGTCCAAAATCTGATGGGCGGATGCCATGGTGTAAGCCAGCTCTTCCACAGCAGAGGCGCCTTGGGCTTCATACACCGTGCCATCCAGGAGGATGGTACGCAGATGGGGCGCATTTTGGCCAGCCCAGCGGGTCATCTGCATCAGGGCATCATAATTTGGCTCCTCATCGCTGAAGGGATCAGAGGCGATGGCGCCGTGCAGCTGCTTCAGGTCAAAGCCGGTCTCCTTTGCCCAGGCATCCAGCATTCCCATGGTGAGGAGGAGGCTGTGATTGCCGGTAATCATGAGAGGAACGGCGGTAAAATCCACGCCTTGGACGGCAGTGGTAAAATCCTGCAGGTGGCAGAGGGCCACGCCACGCTGGTCTGCATCAGCCTTGGATGGCAGTTTGCCACCGAGGGTGCTGGGATGCAGCTGCAGCTGTACGCAGGTGAGCCCACGATTGAGCTCGTCCAAAATGGTTTTATTGAGGCGGTTAAGAGAAGGTTCGTCCTGAACTTGGGCTACAATCCAGGGCTTGCGTGTGTAGCCATCGGGGTTGTTGCCACGTGTGTAAGGGGCTTGGCCGGGCAAGGCATCCGTCCAGGGCTTGCCTTCCAGGTCTTCTTTGGTATAGATGGGTTTGAGGGTGATGCCCTCATGGGTCTTGGTCAGCATTGCCCTATCATAATCCGCGCCCTTGAGGCTATCTATCACCGCTTGTTTCCATTGTTCAAGGGTGTGGGGCGCAAATTCGGATAGTAGCTGCAAATCTGCTTTCATTTCAGATTCCACTTTTATGGTCTCCTTATATCGTCATTTATTATTTGATGAGGGCTGCCACGGGTTTCATGCCGTAGGGAGAGCCTTGTTCGATGGCGTTCAAAATGGCGCCGCCACCGGTGAAGAAATAGTAGTTGGGGTCTTGCGCTGCGCTTTGGAAAATCTGGGGCAAGAGGGAGGAAAATTCCTGGATGGTATCGCCGCCGCCAAAGAGCTTTTGCGCGCGCTTATTCTGGGAAATTAGGCTGTAAAGAGCGGAACTGCCCTCCCAAAAGAGCGGCATAAAGCCCATCACAGCATTCACAAAGATGGTGCCGGCGTTCATGAACACCTCTCGCACGCGGGCATCTTCAAAAGACTGGGGAGCGGCATCCAAAATTTCTCCCAGATCGTCCCCGGAGGAATAGTCTTTGAGGATAATGGGGCGGGTGCTGCCGTCTT
>JAAYQD010000358.1 GCA_012519465.1 Candidatus Cloacimonadota bacterium | reverse complement strand
ACTGACCATGCTGGAAGAGCAAGGGCTGTTGGATAAGACGGAGACCCACGAACACGCCGTGGGGCATTGCTATCGCTGTGACACAGTGATAGAGCCTTATCTATCCGATCAATGGTTTGTGAAGATGAAACCCTTGGCAGAAGAAGCCATCAAGGTGGTGAATGAGGGGCAAATCCGCTTCCAGCCCCAGCGTTGGACCAAGGTGTATATGCACTGGATGAATAATATCCGGGATTGGTGTATCTCCCGTCAGATCTGGTGGGGACACCGCATCCCTGCCTATTATTGCCAGGATTGTGGCGAGATGGTGGTTTCTGCCACAGAACCCTCCGCTTGCTCCGCCTGTAAAGGCACGAACTGGCAACAGGATGAAGACGTGTTGGATACCTGGTTCAGCAGCTGGCTGTGGCCCTTCTCCACCATGGGCTGGCCGGATGATACGGCGGATCAAAGACGCTTCCTGCCCACACAGGTATTGATTACGGCTCCGGAGATTATCTACCTCTGGGTGGCGCGCATGATTATGAGCACGCTGCATTTCAAACAGATGATCCCCTTTGATACCGTGCTCTTGCATGGCACCGTGCGCGATGATATCGGGCGCAAGATGAGCAAATCCTTGGGCAATTCCCCCGATCCCATCGATATCATAGACAAGGTGGGCGCCGATGCTCTGCGCTTTTCCATGGTCTTCAACACCCCCAAGGGTGCAGACGTGGTTTATAGCGACAAGATCTTGGAAACAGGGCGCAACTTTGCCAATAAATTGTGGAACGCCTACCGCTTTATCATGATGAATATGGTGGAAGGGCAAGAACTGCCCGCCAGGGAAGAACTGCAACTGGAATTAGCTGATCACTGGATATATTCCAGGCTGGCAGAGGTGAGCATCCAAGTGACGGAATACTATGAGGAACTGAAGTTTAACGATGCCGGGCAGATGCTGTTCCAATTTCTGTGGGATGAATTTTGCTCCTGGTATATCGAGCTGAGCAAAGACAGGCTCACCGATGCGGATACAGACATCCAAAACACTGCCCGCTACATACTTTTGGATGTGATGCAACAGGGAATGCGCCTCCTGCATCCCCTGATGCCCTTTATCACCGAGGAGATCTGGCAGGGGATCAAACAGGTGTTCCCCATGCCGGAGGAAGCCCTCATCATAGCCAGCTTCCCCCAAGGCGATGCCAGCCTCATCAAACCTGCCATTGCCGATGAAATGAGCTTTATCCAAGAGAGCATCTCCGCCATCCGCAACCTGCGCAAACAGGTGAATCTGCCGCCCTCCGTCACCGCTGATATCCACGTGCGCGTGGCAGAGGAAGGCCAGGCACAGCTCTTTGACCAATATCTGGCATACCTCCAAAAGCTGGCAAGGGTACAGGGTGCCACCATCGGCACCGATATCCCCAAGCCGCCTGCCTCCTTAGCCGCCGTGGTGAGGAATATCGAGCTCTTCCTGCCTCTGGAAGGCATAGTAGACCTGCAAAAAGAGCGGGAGCGCATCGGCAAACAGCTGGAAAAATTAGAGAAAGAACACGCCTCCGTGGCTGGCAAGCTCAACAATCCCAACTTTGTAAACAACGCCAAGCCGGAAATCGTGGAGGCAGAGCGCCTGCGCCTGGAAGGAATCCAGCAAAAACTTTCCTTGACAAAAGAGCTGTTTGCAGATTTGGGGTAATATAAATCAGTGACATTTAAGCGCAGTGGATCACGAGGCATAAACGCCTGATCCGCTGTAATGATACATATCCCGGGGCTATAGCTCAGCTGGGAGAGCGGTTGGTTCGCAATCAACAGGTCAGGGGTTCGATCCCCCTTAGCTCCACCACTTTTACTCAGGAAGCGGCGTTTGCCGCTTTTTTTTTGTATCAGCCAACCAGTATATTCATAAAAAGATAGTATCCCTTATGGTTGGAATGATTTATGCATAAATATAATGTTATAGACAAGTT
>JAAYQD010000025.1 GCA_012519465.1 Candidatus Cloacimonadota bacterium | reverse complement strand
CAGCATTTACGATTTGCGTCAAATCCCATCCATCGACCAACGTACGCTGTTGCGCCTCAAAGACGCGGTGGTGGTATCTTTCCGTCAGGAGATAGATGATGCCGAAGCCCGCCGCCAAGAGATACGCGACCTTCTGGAACGCTTGGATAGCAATGAAGGCGCATCCGAAGGCATGGCAGACGTTTGGGAAGATTATCTGATGACCCCGCAAAACGTTAACCGTATGCACTTTGACGATTTGGTGAGCCTTCCCAACGTTTCTGCCGTGGATGCAGCTGCTATCCTCACCAGGCTGGCAAGAGGCGATACCATAGCCGATATGCGAGACCTGCGCAACACCGTGGGGCTCTCCCACTATGGCTATACAAACCTCCGTAGCTATGTGTATTACAAGGAACCGCCCATCAAAAACCGCATGTTCTACGATGCCCAAATGCAGTTTTACACCCGCTATTTTGAAGAAGGCGCCCATGATATGTTCCACGAGCCCTTCCTCCGCAGCAATTATGGCAATGCCGGCATCGTCATCCCCCACGATAAGAGGCTTTCCTATTGGGGACGCTTCAATCTGGATCAGGTGGATCCCGATCTCATCTACAAGCTGCGCATCCGCTATGGCAATCATCTCAAACTGGGCTTCATGAACCACACTGGCAAGGCTGAAACTGGCTTGACGGATAAGACTGCCCGCCAGATTATCAACGATTCCAAGTGGTATGCCGGTTATGAGAATGAAAAGCTACCCTGGCTGGGCAATACACGGATGAAGCTATATCTGGGGCATTACCGCGCCACCTATGGCGAGGGCTTGGTGATGGAGAATACAGACTTCTATAGCGCCCGCAAGACCGGCTTTGGCTTTAGCAAGCGCATCTTAGGCATTACCCCAGACCTCTCCAGAACCCAGGAATATGCCCTACGCGGTGGAGCTGTGGAGCTTTCCCATCCAAAGTTTGGAGCATCATTCTGGGCATCTGATGATTATAAGGATGCCATCGTGTATGTGGATGAAAACGGTGATCCCAAGCTGCAGGATGGCAAAAAGAAGCTGTTTTCCTATGTGGTGCCCACCATCCGCTTTGATAATGACGAGATGCTACAGGCAGAGGCCGCCTTCAATACCGAGATTCAAGCCGGAACCACATACGCCATGCCCTATCTCAATCTCGCATACCGCAAGGTTGCCTTCCGCGAAAAACTGTGGGGCACCCACCTGCAATACAACCCCTTTGTGGGCACCCGCCTTGGCTTTACCACCTACACTGCCCTCTATGATGATGCCCACTTTATGGTGCCCGATTATTATGGATTGCAATCTTTATTGGTGCGCGATTCCTACTACTATCCCAAGTTTAAAATGATGGATGCCGAAATTGCCGGGCTTTACAGCACCCACGTAGATGGCAAATACTCCCGTGACTATCGCCGTGTGATTGGCTTTGATGCCGGCACGGTGATTGGCAATACCGCCATCCAGGGTGAATATGCAGAGCTGAGTGTGGATGGCAGCGATTTTAAACTGGGAGACGATCCCAGCGCCCTCTTGATCAGCGCCAATACCCAGTTTGAAAACCTCTATCTCATTGCCCTGTACAGGGATTATGATATTGATTTTGACAACCCCTACAGCAATGCCTTCTCGGAGCACGAACGCTTTGACGACACCATCTTGGAAAAGAACGTCTATGCGCTCACCAATCCCATCCTCTCCGATATTTACCTGGGCTCCACCCAAGCCCAGCCGGAAAAAGGTATCTACTTTGAAACTCGCTACAAATTCAATAACTACTTCACCGTGGGGCGCAGCTATCTGGATATCTTCCAGCGCAAGACCGATGGACGCCGCACCGCCAGATTCCAAAGCGAACTGGAATTCCGCCCCCTCTTCCAATTGGGATTGCGCCTGCGCTACAAAAACCAGGTGAACCGCATTGAAGACTTTGCAGATCGAGGCGTATCCAAGACAAATGAATACACCGCCAGCATCCGCACCTTCCTCTCCAACCGAGACTTTCTGGAATTTGAATATCGTTACAACACGGTACTCAGCCCTCCCTATACCTCTCTCACAAACCCTGGCCAACCCGGCGAAAACACCATGGCGGCTGCCATGACACTCATGACTGGAGACTATATCGGCGTCAATTATACGCATAACTTCAACGAAAACCTGAAGCTGCAAGGCTCCTTCATCTATTGGTTCAGCCATGGCATCAGTCACTGGGATTGGGAGGATATGGAGATAGACTTTATGGGCGACAAGGGCTCCAAAGCATGGATTGCCCTCCATAGCCGCATCTCCCAAAACATGTATCTAAACCTCAAATTCCGTAACAAAACCTACCAGACTCAAGAATACTCCATCCGCAAATACAACGAACCCGTTGAGGGCGAAAACTACTTCCCGCGCGTGGAGCGTAAAGAAAATACAATCAGAATCTCCCTTGATTACCGCTTTTAAGCTGGAGGAACACCAATGAATAAATACAGCAAAATTATTCTGACCGCCGCCATCTTGGTCCTTGTGGCCACCGGCTTGGCAGCTTGGTCTATCACAGACACATATTTTGGAAACAAGCAAGGCGGCTATGAGCCACGCAGCTTTTCCATGGGCGCTGCCGGCACCTTCAACGACCTCCGTCCCTTTGGCATAGCCGCAAACCCTGCCAACCTCACTCTCTTGGATCAAAGGCTTGCCTTCCAAGGCGGTGCTCTCATCACCCGCAACGAAGACAACCGCCACATCCCCCTTTACAATTCATTCGATAACTACATCGATGACGCCGTTTATGCATCCAATATCAATTTCTTTGATGAATATGCCATCGCCGGTATGGGAGCATTACAATTTGGCGCTTTCAAGATGGGCTTGGGCATCTACCGCAAGCCGCTGCTGGATTTTGGCGGATACTACCACGAGGAAATCCGCAACAACAGGAATACAGACAACGATGGCTATCCGGAAAAGCTGGCGATCAACAAGATCGAAAACACCGGCAATCTGATGCAAAATGCAGGAGTCCTCAGCTTTGGCTTTGATCTTTCAGATTGTGCTCAGATGAATTTTGGCGCCGAGCTTTCCCTCCTCCAAGGCAAACAGGAATACAGCAAGACCATCCGTTGGAGCCAATGGGCGATAGATACCTTCGCCGATGCCGTAAACAACGCCAGCAAGGTATTGCCAAATTATGAGCTTAGCTCCGAAACTGAGCTTGACGGGATGCAGCTTAAGGCAGGCACCGCCATCAGGTTCAACAAGCGTTTTGGTTTGGCTGCCACCTACACTCCCAAAGCCACTTTGGATAGAACCGGCAGCATCAAGGAACATCGCGACGCCTATTATAATGCCGATGCCATCGATAACACCCTCGCCATTGATGAGGATTATATCCTGCCCGCAGAAATCCGCCTTGGCATCCTCTATCAGCCGCAAAACATCATGCGCACCTGGTTCAACCTGGATGCGGAATACGTGCAGTGGAGCCAGGTCAGCTCCCATTATGAAGACCAATTCAACCTCTATGCCGGAGTGGAACACTGGGTGGAAAATCGCTTCCCCTTGCGCCTGGGCTTCCAGGCTCAAAACGGCTACCTCAGAGAGGTGGAAACCGATGGATCCGTCATTGCCAAGCGCATCCTCACCCCCATGCTCACGGCTGGCAGCAGCTTCCAGCTCACCAGTTTCCTTACCATCGATCTGGGCTTTGGCTATAGCTGGCGTGAATATGAGGCGCTTGACCTCTTTGGCGATGCCTATTATAATGACAGAATATACAGTGGCTCTGCCACTTACGCCCTCTGGCCAAACTCCCATATCACCCTCATCAATAGAGGTTGGGAGAATCCGGACAAGGTGCGCGAAAACAACATCAGCCTCAATACAGGCCTAACCTTTACATGGTGATATCATGAAGCATACCTCTTTTCTGACCCTGGCGGCAGTCCTGATGGGCTTGCTGCTCTTGGGCAGTATCCCGGCTTTGCAGGCGGAAGACCTCAAATTGGATATCCTGTTTTCAAACGACGTCCATGGAGGGATAGACCGCGCTCAAGCCACCTTTATGAACCCGGAGTTTCCTCCCCAATTGGGCGGAGGAGGCTCAGCTGCCACCCTCATCAAACAGGTGCGCTCCCTTTCCCACAAAAAAAGGGATAGCCTGCTTTTGGATGCCGGAGATTTCTTTCAAGGCAGACCCGTGGGCACCGTTACCCAAGGCCGTGCCGTGATTGAATATATGAATGCCATCGGCTATGATGCAATGACATTGGGCAACCATGAATTTGACATCATCAATGAAGACCTCATCGAAACGCTTAGGCTGGCGGATTTCCCCATCCTCAGCTGCAATATCCGCGATCGCCGCACCGGTGATTTCCCTTGGTATGCAAGGCCTTACTATGTGGTTAGCCGCATGGGCGTGCGCATCGGCATCGTGGGCTTTACCACCACCGATACAGAAAAAATGAGCTTCCCGGAGAATATCCGCAACCTCGAATTCCTGAGCGAAAAAGAAGCCGTCCAACATTGGGTGGACGTGGTGCGTGATGAAGAAAAGGTGGATATCGTGATCGTTTTGGGACACGCCGGTTTGCCCTATGAGGTGGAAGAAGGCTATTTGAGCCGTTACGATGCCAGCGGCAACCCTCTCTTTGAAGAGCGAATCGCCGTGTGGGGCTACGACGCCCAAGAGATTGCCCGCGAAGTATCCGGCATCGATCTCCTGATTGGCGGACATATCCACAAGGGAATCCCCAAACCCTGGATTGATCCCTATACCCACACGATGGTTATCCAAGGCTATGCCTATGGCTCAAACCTCGGTTGGCTCACGCTTACCATAGATCCGGAAACCCGCACCATTACGGGCTATGAAACCCCTGCCCTGCGCGAAGGCAGCATGATCACCCTCTTTGAGGATCAATTTATCCCCGATCCCACCATCAGCAAAACCATCGCCGAACAGGTGGCAATCGCTGAAGAGGGCATGGACGAAGTGATAGGACACACCTCCGTATATCTTTCCCGCGTCAATGTGGACGCCCAAAGCCTGATGGGAAATACCATCACAGACGCTATGCGCCACGAGGTGGATGCAGATTTTGCCTTTCTGAACCTGGGTGGAGTGCGTGCCGATATCAAGAGCGGCCCCGTTACCTACCGCAATATATTTGAGGTGATGCCCTTCGATAACATGGTGGTTTCCTTCAAATGCACTGGCGAATTCTTGCGCAGAATCATCGAAACCCGTGTGGAAGGCGGACGCCATGGATTGGTGGTATCCGGTGTGAACGTGGTGTATTCCAAGAAAAGACCCAATTTCGACCGCGTGACCTCCCTCAAAATTGCCGGCAAACTATGGGAAAAAGACAAAATCTACACCTGTGTCACCACAGACTTCCTGATGCAGGGCAATGCCGGCCTCAATCTCCTCATCCACGTTCCCGAAGAGGATATCATCCATCACCAAATCAACCTGCGTGATGCCATAGTGAATTACTTCCGCACAAACAGCCCCATCAAAACCAGAATTGACGACCGCTGGAGCAGAAACGACAATGCCAGACCCACAGCGGAAATGATGCAATAGCCCCTGTCATATCATTATAAAATATCTGCCCGGTGATTCCAATTTGCCGGGCTTTTTTGTGCTTTGTATGCACTTGCCCATTAGCCACCCTTGTACCACCCTTGTCTCACCCTTGTCCAGACAAAGGAGAGACAAGGGTGGTTAATAAGGAAGAGGTGGGAAAGTAAGCTCGGATAAAACCGGATTAGAGCTTGGCGCTCCTGCTGAAAACAAGGATTTCCGGTACGTTTTCGGGGTTGTAATCCCTCAGTCTGAATTTCTGGCATTCCAAACTGAATATCACTGAAGGATAGGTTTGGGGGAAGATAATGGAGAAATTGCGCTTGTACCCTATGTGGTATTGGATGTAGGGAAGCTCTTTTTGCAAATTGGCGGGGATGGGATCGATGAGGGTGACATCCGTATTTTCTATGCCTCCAATCAGAAAGCGCATTCCCGGGCTGGCGTATATCCTGGCGTTTTGGCGGATATAATCCAAACCTTCCTCGCTTTTGCGGATTGCCTTCCAGCCCACAGGCAAATAAGCGGGATAATGGTCAAAGATATCCATTCCGGGGGTCTCAATCGGTTCTGGTTCTTTAAGGATACGACCGCCATATTTATCCATGATATGAAATCCCGCCACTTGCTTAAAACCAAGCTTAGAAGTGAGATGAGGAGTCTCTTGGTTCATAAAATAGGTGCTGAATTCAAATAGCATCCCCGGCCGTTGATTGGAGATTTGGAGGGCAAGCTCCATCGCTGCCTGATTCATCAATTTGCCCAGTCCCTTACCCTGCAGAGGCTTGAGGACGCGCATTCCTTCAAACCACAAAGTATTGGGTGGCAGCTGGGTAAGCTTGATGCACGCCACCACCACCCCTTGATATTCACAGACGATGAACCACGGCTCGTTGATCCACGCCGTCAACACCTTGGGCAGGTAATCCTCGCCACCCCAGATGGTCTTGGCGATTGCTACCAGGTCAGAGGCATCTCCCGGCTGGGCGAGGCGTGTTTTGCACAGCGAGATGTCAAAGTTTTCTACATCAAGAGGTTGTTTTTTCATAGCCAGGTACCCACGCGCAGGATGGCACGCTGATTGCTGGAATCTTTGAGGGATTGGCGCAGGTCTATGCCAAATTTCATGTTTTTCATCACCAAATCACCGCCCAAATAGATAAATTGATCGTCTCGTTTGGCTTCTGAAAATGCCAAGAGTGTATCATCCATATAAATAGTTCCGCGTTTGGCGCCATGCCAGCCCTGAAAGCCTCCCCGCACGCCAAATCTATTCTTATTAAACCTAATGCCGCTATGCCAATAGAAGGTATTGTTATCCCATCCTTCCTTATCTTCCAAGTGATAGCGGGTATTGAGGATAAGCTGAAGCGTGGGCAGCACTTTATCTTTGTAATCCAATTCAAACCGCCAGTGTTGGGGTCTGCTGGTTTGCAGATCATCCCCGGTTTGGGTCAGTATCTCTTTATCAAAATGACTGATGGTAAGGTTCAGATTCCGGTGTTTGGGATGATAGCTAAACCTTGCCAAGATGCGGCTTTTCATGCCCTTGCTGCTGATATAATCCTGGCGCTTTTGATCTGCAGAAGCACGCAAATACATGCTGGTATCCTTTAAAAGCGGAAAGCTTGCATTCCATGCCATCTCCACGGTATCGGGATCCCTGCCCAGGGCTTCACGCGAGGTGAAATAGGTGATCTGTTTGTGATCCGGATCCATGGCAAAGCTGATGGTTTGTTCAAAACGTTGATGATTGAAATTCCATGCCAGAAAGTGGTGTTGGTTCTTTCCTGCCTGGCCACTTTCCCAATCCACGCTGTGTTCATTGAGCCTCACGCCGGCATAAGCCGAGAAGATCTTGGTTTGGGAATCCATGTCGGCAGAGGCAAATTCCCTGTCATAGCCTTGGATATATCCCAAAAATCCCATCCTAAAAACCTTCGCCTCATAGCTGAATGCACCGCCCCACAGGGATTCGCGGGTGATATCGGCACGGCCTCTCCTGGTTTTAGGCAACGTGAGGATCTCTCCATCGATGTTTTGAGTGATTTCGCGATTGAGCACAGAGCCAAAGGCAAGGGCTTTAAAATCCCTCCAATGCAGCTTGATGGCAGATCCGAAGGGGCTGTAAGAATCCGGCTGGGGTGCACGCTGGATACGAAATACATCACCCTTTGTGCTTTTGGAGCCGCTGCCTATGGTGATGCCGCTGCCAAAATGGAGGCGGTAATTGCCCAAAGCCACGTCTTCCACAAACTTATTCTGCCGGATGCCAATGCCAAAATTGAAGTGGGAGAGGTTCTTCTTCCAATCATTGCCATAGTTTACAAAAAGATCTTGCCCGTCATGCTGAAAATATGCCTGATGGAGGCTAAAGCTATCGTCTTCCAGCCACAGCCGGTTGTCCAACCCCAGTTGGGTGTCAGGCAACATAAGCTGTTTGTACAGCTCTTCCCAGGCGTTGTAGCTGAGTGTTTCGGAATCAAGCTCGATGATTTCCGGTATTTCCTGTGCAAATATGCAAAGGGGGAATGCCAAAAGAATGAGAACAATAATGTGTTTTACCATGAAAATCCTACTTCTATAAAATGACTGAGTGCCAATTCCGGATGTGTGCGGATGGCATAGGTGATATTGCCTGCACCGGGATCGAGCCGGATGCCAATGCCAAAACGGCTGGGCTCGCTTTGCCAAGAACTGAGAATCGTCATCATCTTGGCAACCTCCACTGTGCAAGCGCTGCGAAAACTATCCTTGCCACGAGGCTGATATACGTATGCGCTGGCTATTTTGGTGTGTTCATAGGGTTGATAGCTGGCGGAAAGGTGTATTTGGGCATCCTCCTTGCCAATCCTCAGCCAGCGAAATTCTGTGCCGTACTCGTTATACGACCCGCCCAGGGCGATATCTGATTGCCCGCTTAAATATGCTTCCCCGGTGGAAAAGCCTTCCCAAACAAGGTGTTGGGTATATCCAAGCGCAAGTCTTTCATCCCCCAAAGCATAGCAGACATAATAATCCCGATGCTGATAATGAGGATGATTGAGCCAATTGACGCCAAAGCCGGCATGCCCCAGGGGCACATCGCTGCCTGTGTGAAAGCCCCACACCTGAGACTGGCTATCGCCAAAGGGCAGATGGTAGCCAAAAACGGTGCCGTTTCCCCACACAAGGGGCGAAAGAGTGAGGCTGGAGGGCTGTCTGATAAACTGGTGATGCCTGCCAGTGCTGCAGAGGAGGCGTTATCTTCGCTTAAATCTGCAAACGCCTGATAGGTAAGAGCACACATGAATATGATCAGACATAAGACGCGTTGCACGGGAAGACAAATAATACTAAACCAAGCTGAGCTCGGAGGTGGGGTCAAAGAAATGGGCGCGAACCATATCGGCGCTCACCTTCAGCCGCT
>JAAYQD010000357.1 GCA_012519465.1 Candidatus Cloacimonadota bacterium | reverse complement strand
TATCGGCAGTGAGCTGGATATCATTCCACAGGCCTGAAAAGCCGCCCAAGAAGGCATCACTCACAAATTCCACTTCCAGATCGGCATCATCATCCACATTGGCATGCCAGGCATAGAAGGGCTTGCCAGAGACGGGGTCCACGATCATGGTGGGGAAGCCCTCATGGTTTTGCACGTTGGTGATTTCGTTGTTGCTGATCACGTTTCCGGATTCATCCAGATAGGTATAAAACACTCGACGTTGGCTGTTTGCCTGACGGCGGCCATGATAGACCATAAAGTATCCGCCTCCGCCAACGGCAGGGATCACCCTGAGCGGAAGGCTGCTGTAAGAGCCAATCATGTAGTCATAATAGTTTACAATAATGGAATATGGATCTACTGTGAAGGTAAATTCGGGCGCATTCCTGGTGGGTGGGATGGCTCTGCCCGCTTGCTGGATTTCCCGGGTGGGCTTGATAACTCCGGGGGCCATAATATCCGCCTGCAGAACACTGCAGACCAGCAGCACGGCTGCCAAAAAGAACAATATCTTTTTCATGGGACTCTCCTTTGTTTAATAATATATTGCTTTCATCCGGTTATATAAGTTTATGCGTGCAAGAATTGATCCTAAAACCATCCTTTATTGAAGATGATCAGCGCTGTTTCTGGATGGAATCATAAAAGTTTGTCTTCAGAACAAAGGTTTTGAACAAAGACTTCAGGCCACTGGTAAACATATCCAGGCGAATGGCTTTGGTGCGCACGCCGTGGATAAAGAGGGGGATCAGCTTCCAGCCTTTTGCCAGATATACCTTTTTGTAGGCAATGGGGAGGTATTTTTCCATCTGCTGCCAGCTCATGCCCAGGGGGTTGTAAACGCAGTGGGTGATGTCATAATCTTCCCAGTTATAATGACGGATGCGGTCTTCCGCCTGGAGGCGGTTGAATACCTCTGTTCCCGGGAAGGGAGTGAGCACGGAGATGAGGATCATGCCCGGCAGTTTGGAAAAGAACCGGATGTTGCGCTCCATAATCTCCGGGGTGTCATACTCATCCCCGCTGCCCAAGAGCATAAACCAATCGTAGCTGATGCCCACGGATTCCATGATCTTCACCGCTTGCTTGATCTGGGGGATGCTGATCTTTTTGTTGATGCTTTTCAGCACCTCGGGCACTCCGCTTTCGATGCCTATGGAGAGCATGCGACAGCCACAGCGCGCCATGCGCTCTATCAGCTTGGGATCCCTGCAGATGAGATCCACGCGGCTCATGCTGTTCCAGGTGAATTTGAGGTTCTTATCCTCTATCATCTCACAAAAGTCGTTCACCCATTTGCCATCAACGGTGAGGTTATCATCATGAAACCAAAAGTGATCATAGCCCCAGGAGATATAATCCTTAATATCCTGGATCACGTCTTCCACGCGGCGTTGGCGGTAGCGCCCTCCATAAAAGGCGGAGATGGAGCAATAGGAACATTTGAAGGGGCAACCACGGCTGGAGACGATCTTGGGGCTAAAGTTAAATTCCGGAGCCACCAAATCCATGGTGATGCGGGGCAGCGTGTTGATATCATCGATGAGGGCTATCACTTCTTCGTTGTGAAACACGCCGTCCTTGAGGAACACCATTCCCGGTATCCGAGGATGGCGGTTGCCGGCTTTGAGGGCATCCAAGAGGGCGGGGAACACCTCTTCACCCTCTCCGCGGCACACATAATCCACACCGCAATCCTGGATGGTTTCCCGATACATAAAGGTGACGTGGTGGCCGCCAATGACGGTGGGGATATCAGGGTATTCCGCCTTGATGATTTTGATCATATCGCTCACCAAGGGGTAGGTGGCGGTAACGCAGGAAAAGCCGATTACATCGGGCTGATAGCGGCGGATATAGCGATGGATATTGTGTTGATTGGCTATCACCACCACGGGCTGATGCCCTGCATCACGGGTGGAGGCAGCCACAAAGAGCAATCCCTGGTATATCTGGTGCCCTTTGCGCATCCCCTCCAGGCCTCCAGTGATGGCCCTGGGGGAAACCAGTAGTATTTTCATCTATCAGCCTCTTTCTGCCAAGCGGCGGCTGAGGACAGCCAAAGAGGCAAACATATCCACGTATTCTACGATGATATCAGGAGGGACGATAATCTTTTGCGGGGTGAAATTCCAGATGGCTTTGATGCCACTATGCACCATGATATCGGC
>JAAYQD010000356.1 GCA_012519465.1 Candidatus Cloacimonadota bacterium | reverse complement strand
TTTCAATCTTCTCAAAAATGGCAGCGTTTGACTGCAGATTGGTATAGGATGCGCCATTGATGCCGGTGTAGTGATATTGGATGAGGGCATTGGAAACAGGAGTATCGGGTTGGAAAAACTTGAGCAGGGAGCCCCTCACCGTGGTGGATACATAGCCGGGTTTGATGTGGGAATCGCCTATCTGGTAGATGGTTATGGGCTGATTTGCCCCATTGCGAACTGCCATTAGTTTGTTAAAAAAAGCTGCCAGCTGCGGTTGGGGGTTATGCAGGCGGTTTGCATCGTGATTCAAAAACGTGAATTGCTTTAAGTAGTTTTCGCTTTCCAACAATTCGTAATAGCTTTGGATAAACTCCTCCAGACAGTCTATTTCCACGGGAAATTCCTCACTAATCTCTATCTCTTCCAGATCATCCAAGGGCAAGGATGGAGGTGCGAACAAGGGTATCACGATCAGTAAAATGGAGATGGCTATTAATGCCAGGGAGCGCTTCACTCTTTCTCCCCTTTCAGCGATCCCTTTTTGATTACATCCAACAGCATCTCCCCCACCTTTTTGGCGCCGGCAATGGAGAAGTGTGTGTAATCCTTTGCGGCAAGGGGTGGTGAGGCATTCACCCAATCTGGCATGGAATTCAGCCCGCCCATTTCAGCAAAGAGGTTCCAGAATGCGGAGCCGGTCTCTTTTGCCATATCGCTTTGTGCCTTGATGAGGATGGGTATATCGGGGGAGGTCTTTAGCCCTTCTGCCGTGCGGATGCTGCGGTCGTGGGCACTGATAATCAGGATGGGCACGCCGGGCATTGCCTTTTTGATATGCTCCACGCTTTTCACCATTCCCTTTTGATAAAAATCATAATTGGTGTTTTTGGGGCTGGTGACGTTTTCTCCATATTGCAGGATCACCAAATCATATTTGAGGAGTCTGTGAAAGCCTTGGAGGATATCCAGGGGTATCCGTGAAAAGTACATGCCGGAATAGCCCCGGATGGAGATATTATCCACATATACGCCGCTTGGGGCATCAAAACTAACCCCATACACACGAATGGGATGGTGGGAATCAAATTCCAGCCTGATGCGGCTGATGGGGCTCTGGGGGCTGAGATTCAGCATTTGCAGGCTTTCTCCGGATGTAAGCACAAAGCGCTGCGATTCTGTTCTATCATAGCTTACCCTCACCTCCGAGCCAGCAGCGGCATGGCTGTAAAAGAGGCGGATATGTTCAAAATTGGGCATGCCACCGGGATGATTGGAACCGCGATATTCCACCCAGGCAGGACCGCTCACGTTTTGCCTCACGGTCACCTTTTTGGGAGGCTCCGGTGTGTGGGTGATGGTGCTATCAGCGGCAGAGGTGTCCGCTTTCACGGGCTCTGGTCTGACGGTGGTTTCCACCATTTGCCAAGACCTGGGGATATAGGTGTGTCCCATGATGCCCAAATCATTGCCACTCTTGCTCATAAAGGAGACGCTCTCCCAATTGCGGGAAAAGGTGTGGCCAATGGTTTTGCGAAATTCATTCACTATGGAGGTGATGCCCACCAAGCCTACCCCCCTGCCGCCATATTCCCTTTGCAAATCATGACGCAGGGTGCCTGTGACCAAGTCTCCTTCAATGATGGAATCCCCAAAATAAGCGATGCGCAACTTGCCGGATTTGTTTTGTTTGAGGTTTTGGAGTTTGGCGCTAAAGGCATCCAGGGGAATCAGTTCCTCCACTGTCGCCACCTTCTCTGCCACCTCCATTGCCAGTGAATCCACAGCCACGCTATCACCG
Source organism: Candidatus Cloacimonadota bacterium (assembly GCA_012519465.1). GTDB lineage: Bacteria > Cloacimonadota > Cloacimonadia > Cloacimonadales > Cloacimonadaceae > UBA3900. Next base: position 1,150 of record JAAYQD010000356.1, on the reverse strand, counting down.
CCTGTGAGGGAGGCAATGATATCCATCCGTTTCAGGGGCAGAAAGCCGTTGTCCCACTCTGGTAAAAGCGGTGCCACAAACAGGACAAGCAGAGCTGCCACCAACACGATGAGCAAAGGCCTAAAAAACCTCTTGTCCACTTTGTTTACACCTCTGGCAGGAACGGGTCATCCCAATTCCCAGCGCATAATCTATAGTTTATAGTGTTAATTTGCATCGTTATAATTCCATCTTGAAGCCTCATATTTAAAGAGGCTGTTTTGGACAAGTATTATTTTGTATTCATGCAGCCAACTCCCTAACCACGGCATTCCCACAGCAAAACCAAAATATGCATTGACATCTTTGGCTGTGATATTTTAGATGGCATTATTATAATTATCACATAATGGAGGTTCTCATGCCAAAAGTTCTCATCGCCACAGAAAAGCCTTTCGCAGCCGGAGCTGTGACCAAGATTAAGGCAGAACTGGAGCAAGCCAAGTATGACTATGCTTTCCTGGAAAGCTACACCGATCCCGCCGATCTGCATGCCGCAGTGAAAGATGCGGATGCCCTGATTATCCGCAGTGACATTGTGGATGAAGCCGTTTTCAACGCAGCACCCAACCTGAAAATAGTGGTGCGTGCCGGCGCTGGATATGACAACATCGATCTCAAAACCGCCACCGCCAAAAACGTGGTTGCCATGAACACCCCGGGGCAGAATTCCAACGCCGTGGCAGAGCTTGCCATCGGAATGATGATCTATATGGCTCGCGGTAAGTTTGGTGGCAAATCCGGCACCGAATTAGCTGGCAAAAAGCTAAGCCTTTACGGCTATGGCTATGTGCCCCGTTTCTTAGCCAAAATGGCAAAAGGCATCGGCATGGAAGTGTATGCCTACGATCCTTATCTGAAAGATGAACAATTTGCCCAAGACGGCGTCACCCGCCTAACCACCGTGGAAGATGTGTTCAAAACCGGAGACTATATCTCCCTGCATATCCCCGCCACCGCCGATACCAAGAAATCCATCAACGACCAGCTCTTTGGCCTCATGAAAGACAATGTGATCATGATCAACACCGCCCGCAAAGAAGTGATCGATGAAGAGGCATTGGTGAGAGCTCTGGAACAGAAAGCCAAATTCCGCTATGCCAGCGACGTT
>JAAYQD010000355.1 GCA_012519465.1 Candidatus Cloacimonadota bacterium | reverse complement strand
GGGTTCGAATCCTCCCTGCCCAGCCAATACCATTGGCACATACATTCTTTTTACTATCCCCAAAAATCATGTAATCAATGGGATTGTTGCATCTCTTTTTCTCCTCTTCTTTTTTGGAAACCACTGGCACTAAACGCCCATCAAATCAGGAAAAGAGCAGCAATCTTGAACGTCGGAAATAGATGCCCAAACCAAGAATATCATAATATTTCGCAATAACCTACTTTTTCCCTTGCCAAAAAAAGCCTGTTTGGTTTTATGGTGATCGATAAAATAATTATAAGGATAACACCAATGAAACGCTTGATACCCGCTCTGATTGCGCTGCTGCTCTTGGCAGGCTGCGTGGAATATGATGAAGAATTGTGGATAAATTCTGACGGATCCGGTAAAGCCACCTTGCGGATTGTGCATCGCTCATCTTATGCAAATGCTGATGAAGTGTTGCGTAAGGCAAGCCTTCCCGGCATTACCCTCACAGAGCAGAAGATATCAAAAGTGGGACCTGACGTTGTGTATCAAATCAGTTTCACTTTCAAAGATGTGGAATCCTTCAATAATGTAAACGACCAAATCGGAACGGCTGATTTCTGGGGCAAAATCACCATTAACCGGGAGCCTGGTGGCAAGATTGGCTTCAAACGCAGGATTGCTTTGGGATCGCAAGATTCCGGAGATGATCTGGAGAATCTGTTTAGCCAACAGCAGGTGGATCATCCCGTGTGGAAGTATAAGGTACATTTGCCTTGGAAAGTACTGTCTTCAAACGCTGATGAGCCCTCCATCGATAGAGCCTCCAAGACTGTATCCTGGGAGTTTGACACGCGTCAATTGTGGAATAGAGACGAATATATGACGGTGGATATGGAAAAAGGCACGCCCTGGATACCCATGATTCTGGTGGCGGTGGCTGTTATTCTATTGGGATTCCTGGCGTTTTGGATGATTCGTATCTCCAGAAGATCACATCTCTTGGAGAGGATCGAACACGAAAGCGAAAAGAAAGAAGAATAGCCCAAAAGCCTTCATCCAGAGGGCTACATAGACAATAGTCTAAAACTCTTATTGGGAGTAATCTACTCCTCATCCCTTAGCTTTTTCCACCACTCCAAACGCTTGGCGATTTCCTTTTCAAAACCGTATTCTCCGGGAGTGTAGTAGGTTTTTTCATCCATGGCATCGGGGAAGTATTTCTGATAGCTATAGCGGTTTTTGTGGTCATGATCATATTGATATCCCTTGCCATAATCCAGGTCTTTCATCAGCTGGGTGGGAGCATTGCGGATATGGAGGGGAACGCCGTAGTGGCTGGTTTTACGAGCATCCTGGGCAGCATTAAAATAGGCAGAATCAGCCGTATTGCTTTTGGGTGCCGTTGCCAGATATATCACCAATTGAGACAAGGCTGCGGCGGCTTCCGGCATGCCGATAAAGAGCAGGGCGTCTTTGGCGGCAATCGCCACGCCAAGGGCATTGGGATCTGCCAAGCCCACATCTTCACTGGCAAAACGAATCAGCCTGCGCACGATATATCTGGGGTCTTCCCCACCCTCCAGCATCCGCGCCAGCCAATATAGTGCGGCTTGGGGATCAGAGCCACGCAGGGATTTGTGCAGGGCGGAGATGAGGTTGAAATGCTCTTCCCTGCCCTTGTCATAAAACATTGTTTTCTTTTCCAGGATAGCTGCCAATTGTTCTATCTGGGGATGAGGGTTGTCTCTGAGGAAGCTTTCCACCAGCTCCAAGTAGTTCAGCGCTCGGCGGGCATCGCCTCCACCCTGCCTTGCCAACCAACCGCATACGTTTTCATCCAGCTCCAGCTCCAATGCCTCAAATCCCCTGCGCAGGATTGCCTCCAGATCTTCCTCTTTAAGAATCTGCAATACGAACACATGACAGCGGGAAAGCAGGGCGGGGATCACCTCAAAAGAAGGGTTTTCTGTGGTGGCACCAATCAAAACCACGGCTCCGCTCTCCACATAGGGCAAAAAGGCGTCCTGTTGGGATTTATTGAAACGGTGGATTTCGTCGATGAAGATGAGGGTGGGCTGTCCCTGCATGCGGTGGGAATAATCGGCATCCTTCATGGCAGCTTTGACGTCATTGATGCCAGTGAGCACAGCGCTGAACTGGATAAAGCGCAGTTTGGTGCTTTTTTCTATGATGCGGGCAATGGTGGTTTTGCCGGTGCCGGGAGGACCCCACAGGATGAAGGAGCGGTATTCATCGGTGGTAAGCATCTGGCGCAGGATGGAATTCCCCTCGATAAGCTTGTGTTGACCCAATACCTCGTCAATGCTAACTGGGCGCAATCTTTCTGCCAAGGGAACCTTGCGCTCGGCAGCAGCTTTGCCTTCAAAGATATCGCTCTGGTGGCTCATGGTTGCATCCTTTCAGCCTGTGTGTTCAGGCTTTGCTTTGCCCAGGCATCGCCATCCCTCAAATATGCAAATGCCGCATACAACGCAGCCTTGCCGATCGGCGCCACGGGGTTGTCTGCTACAAACTGAGGAATATCCTCAATAGTAATGGTGAGCAGCTCACTGTGCTCCCCCTGCAAAATGGCATGTGTGGCACAGTTGCGCAATTGCTTTGCCGTTAGCTTGACCTTGGTGATATAGAGCAGCTCCGGCTTGCCAATCAAGAGGTTGATCCCCAAACCCAGGCAGATGGAGTGATCCACCTGGCGGGGCGCTATGCCCAGCTCCTCTTTGAGCTCTTTCATAATATGGGAATAGGGGCTTGTATCAATCGCTATCCGGCTGCTGAATCCTGGGCTTTGGGCGTTGCTCTGATAAGTGTGACGATTCAAATCCATCGTGCCGCCGATAACGTGCCACATCTGTTGGGATTCTGCTACGCTGCTGCTGCGTTTGCCCAAGAGAATGGCGTTGTCTTTGGAAATTACAACCGTGCAGACGGCAAGGGCATTTGCCAGCTCTGTGGCGGGTAATGTGGCATGGTTGCAGACGTTGGTGCCGTAAAAGGATTTGAAATCTGTCATTTGGGTTTTAACGATGAGGCTTCCACCTTTTGTGGTATAGCCCAGATAGCTGAAGATGAGGTTGTTGGTCAGCTTCAGATCAGGATTTTGCTGTGCCTGTTTCCAGGCGGCATCAATCATCTTTTGCGTGGTTGTGGCATATTCCTTCTTCTTTGGGCTGGCATCGATGACAACCTCCAAGGGAAGCCATTCACCACGCTTGATGTAGGAGAATTCCTGATCCAAGCCAAGCAAATTCAATCCTCCATAAAGCCGGTAAGCTCGGAAGGATCATACCAAGTGTATGCACCCTGCAGGCTTTGCAGCTGTTCTTCCAATAGCTCCCTGTGCTGTTCTTCTTCTGCAGCAAATGTTTTTAGCATCATCTTCAATTGACCGTCCTGGGTGCCTTCTGCCAGCTCCAGATAGTGGTCTCGCGCCACATCCTCACGCTCCATGGCATATTCCAATACCACGGCGGGATCGCTGTAATCCAGCTTCTTAAACTCCGGTTCAAGAGCGGGTTCAGGATAGGCGTCTGCATCGGGGAATTCCTGCAAAAAGGCAGCTCTTACCTTTTCTTCGTGGTTTTGCTCCAATACCACCAGCTGTTGGAAAACGGCACTGTTCTCCGGCCTGCGAAAGCTCTTTGCCATTGCTTTGTATAGTTTTTGAGAGCGGATTTCGGCTTCCAAAACCATCAGATAGATTTCTTTGCGAGTCATCATGATCTCCTTGTTATGTTGTTTGCCTGATCAATGCGATGGGATCCACCTCTTTCAGGCGTTTAAGAGGCAGCATCACGCTCAGAAGGGTGAGCGCATAAGATACTAAAATTACGATTATAAAGTCACTTGCCATCATCTTTACGGGCAGGGTGATGGGGTTGGCATCTGCGGCGCCAAGCTTGATCAGACCAGTGTTTGCCTGTATGATCAAAAGCAGGCTTGCCACCACTAAGCCCAAAATGATACCGGTACTGCTGAGGATAAGGGATTGCCTCAGGAAAAGCTGGCGCAGGTCAAGATCGGAAAAGCCGATGGATTTTAGGAGTCCCAGCTCGCGTTTCTTTTGGGCTATGCTGCGCAGCATATTGCCGGTAAGGTTGAAGGATGCAATCACATACATCAAGAGCATGATCACAAACATCAGGAACTTTTCAAAGCGGATGGCACTGTAGAGGCTGGCATCAAAGCGGCTCCATGGCTCCACCTTCAGAAGAGGGTATTCGCCTTGCAGCTGGCGGGCGTATTTTTCTGATTTTACAAAATCATCTGTGCGCAGATCCAGCTGGTCTATGCCCTGATGACCAGAGAAAAAGCGGGCATTATCCAGGCTGATATATGAATAGCTCATCTGATAATCCGGCATGGCAGATTCGGAGATGGCTATCACCCGCATGCCCATCACCCGGGGAATCATTCCAAAAGCGGTGGGGATACTCATGCGCGGGGAGATGATATTCACCACATCCCCAAGATTGGCGCCCAAAGAGATCGCCAGACCAGTGGAAAGGATGATGCCGTTATTATGAAGTGCAGCTTCGCTTACTTCACCACTCAGGATGCCCTGACGAATACCAGGCATGGCATCCTTGAGGGGACCCAAAGCGGGGCTTACGCTGGCATGATATTGGGGATCTATGCCAAAACTGATGGTGGGTAAGGCGGCAGAACCGTATTTGATCAGGAGTTCGTTGCGAATCACGGGCGAGCAGGCAAAGCCCTTTGTGCGCAGTTGCGCTGCCATTTCCTCATAATCAACAAGCGGCTTGCCATCCCCAGAGCTGATCTTGATTTCAGATTGAGTGCCGGCAATGCGCAGCCCGATATCCTGCCTAAAACCATTCATCACACTGGATACACACAGCAGGGCTATCACTCCCAGGGTGATGCCTGCCAGCGTGAGGTAATGATTGGGGCTGATGAGCCTCTTGCCTCTGCCACGCAGGTATCTGAAAGCTAAAAATGCTACACCGTGATTCTCTTTCCTTTTCATAAATGCCATGCTGTGGATGGCTCTGGATTCGTCAAGAATAAAAGCCATGGCAGGCAATTTTGTGGTTGACACTATTTATAGTTTTGCTATCTTGGTAATATGAGCCGTTTTACACTTTTGCTGATGCTGGGCTTGCTCCTTGGTGGATGCCAGCTCTTTGAGGTGAGGGAGTCTGAGCCCCCCACCAAACCTCCTTTGTGGAACAATCTTACCACAAGCTGGGATTTGTGTATGCAAAATCTGGAGTATTGTTACAACGACGCCCGCAATGTGGTGAAATACGCCGGCATCTTTAGTGTGGATTATGGCTTCAGCTTTGCCCCGCAGGATATGAATGATTATGGCATCACCGGCTCCTGGGGCAGGGCAGATGAACAGGATATGCTGATTTCTGTGCACGGACAATGTGACAGCTTGCGGCTCAGCCTGAGCCAGATAGAGGGGCAAAACGACGATGTGGGTGCAAACCATGCCACCATCTACCGATCTTATTTACTTAATGTCTACAAGCGTGGCAATCCACAGCCAGAGCAATACTCCGGCAGTTTGGACCTGCGCTTTCTGAAGATTGAGGGCTATTGGTATATTGATAAATGGTACGATTATAGGGGTACCGAGCATCCATCCTGGGGAAAGCTGAAATATGACAATTCGCAATAGCATCAGCATCCTCATCCTTGCCATCAGCTTGCTATTATCCGGCTGCTGGAACCCATTTCGCCCGGCTTTGGTGGATGAATCCAGCGATTTGATTCACAACCGCAGCCCCATAGAGCTCTTGCAAAATCTGGAACGCTCCTATCGCGAACGTAATATCAATATCTATAAAAGCCTGCTGGCACCTGATTTTAGGTTTGAATTGATCTCCTCAGAAGTGGGGCAAATTGGCTTGGACGTAAATGGTGACGGCATCCGCGATTCCTGGTGGGGCTTTGATGAAGAGGTGATGATGACGGACAACCTCTTTAACCATGGCTCCAGCGATGGTCTCTATGATCCCCCTGATCAAATCAGCCTCCGCCTGCATATCCCTCCTGAAGAGAACTGGGAGAAAGACCCGGAAATGGGGCATGAAGATTGGATCGTGATAGCCTGCAATTTTGACCTCAGCCTGCAATATATCACCTCCAATACCATCATAAACGCAGGAGGCGTAGCCAGGTTTTACTTCAAGCCCATGGACAACCGCTGGTATATCGCCGTCTGGAGAGATGAATCTTTCATATGAAAAGGCTCTTGGCTCTTGATCATGGCAGTGTGAGGATAGGCGCCGCTATCAGTGATCCCCTCCATATCTTTGCAAAACCGCTGAAGGTGATAGCAAACCGTGGGTTCAAGCCGGTGCTTTCCGAGCTGCAAGATATCATCCAAGCTCAGGATATAGGCATGATCATACTTGGTTTACCCTTGGCAATAGAAGGGGGCAAAACTCAGCGCACGCTGGAGGTGGAAAGCTTTGGTGAAAAGCTGAAGAAAGCTCTGGATATCGAGATTATCTATTGGGACGAACGTTATTCCAGCGCTGAGGCAGATGAGGAGCTCATCAAACTGGGCTATACGTGGCAGGAATCCCGCAATCTCAAAGACGCCATGGCAGCCGCCCTCATCCTAAAAAGTTATTTGGAATCCCTATCATGAAGCTAATCCATCAAATCCTGCTCATTATCATAACCCTACTGTTGGTGGTAATAGTATATCTGGCGTGGCTGGTGTGGATGCCGCTCAAGTCTGAACAGGCAGTGTTTCATATCAAAAGTGGAGACAGCGCCTCCACCATTGCCAACACCCTCAGTAGCCAAGGCATTATCCGTAGCCGCAATATGTTTGTGATGTTAGCTCGTTTGCGACACAGCCAGAACAAGCTGAAAGCAGGCACTTACAGCTTTGGCGGAAATTACAACCTGATCCAAACCCTGAAGATGGTGGAAAAAGGCAACACCACCGCCATCAGCATCACCATCCCACCAGGTTTTAACCTGCACCAGACCCTGCAGAGGATGGAGCGCAGCGGAATGGCATCTTACGACAGCCTGCTGGTGCGTGCCAACGACCCTGAGCTGATCTACAAGCTTACTGGCAAAGAGCTGCCCAGCTTGGAGGGTTACCTCTTCCCGGAGACCTATCATTT
>JAAYQD010000354.1 GCA_012519465.1 Candidatus Cloacimonadota bacterium | reverse complement strand
CCAAAGGGAATGGGCAATTGGTCAAAGTTCCTTCCCCCTCCTGCGACGGCAAATACCTTGGCTAATTCCAGATTGAGATTGTTTCCCACCCATACGCCTGAGGGCAGCTTCGGCTCCAGATTACTTTCCATCTCCAGATTGAGGGTGCCGTATGGTGCCCATCGCTTTTGCCCTATATCAAGGTCTTTACGGTGGAAAGAATCATCCAACATATCCTGCCAGGCATTGGAGATGAGGATCTCTTCTATTTGGGAAGCATTGTAGCCCATCGCATAGAGTGCGCCCACCACCGCTCCCATACTGGTGCCGGTGATGAGGTCTGGCTGGATGCCGTTTGCCTCCAATACCTTCAGTACCCCCACATGGGCATAAGCGCGCGCTCCCCCTCCGCTAAACACATAGCCGATGGGTGGATGCGCATTTAGCCTGCTGATGCCCAATAGCAGGATCAGGAGGGTGGCTGCTTTGCCAAAAGCGCCCTTGATCAGCCTAAAACTCCGTGCCTCCACCATTTGTGCTATCTGCCGGTGCTTCTGGTGCTTCTCTTTTTACAGATTTGATCCTGAACACAATCTTGCCAAATATCGCATTGGCTTTGATGCTCACGCTTTCCCCGGGGGCGGATTCGTTTACTTCCTGCCGTGTATCGCTGATGCCGGAATTCGTTTGTTTGGGCGTAACCAATACGCCAAACACTGCAGCGGGTTTGAGATCTATCCTCACATCATGCGGCAAGGTCACAATGGCACTGCCAAAGACCACATTGATTTCGATGGGTTTGCTATCAGGACGGATATGGCTCAGATCGATGTCTTGCCCTGAAAATACCGTGGTGTGCTCGATGGTATCTCCAGAGCTGCTGGTGCGAATCCCGCTTTTTGTCTTGCAAGAGCCGCCCACCAGCAGTTTGATCCCAAACATGATGATGATAATGGCAAAAAAGATCTTTGCCAGAGGCAGAGAGACACCAAATCCTTTCAGTATCAAGGAGATGCCCCACAGTATCAGGAGCACGCCCCAAAAGAGATTACCAAAGAAGATTCCCATCTTCATTTCCTCCTCCTTATTATTGTGATGGATTATTAAATTCATCTATTTGCAAGCCCTCATCCCAAGCTTGATACAGCTCGGCAGTGGGCAGATCAATCATATCACTGATCTTGAGGCGTCCATTATCCGTCACCTCTCCCAGATGTGAGACGGGGATGGCATATTGGGCGGCAAGGGCATAAACCTGATCCTTGGCCGCTTCTGAAACGCTGATTACCACAGAACCCAGCACCTCACCAAAGAGAGTGACGGTAGGCTCCTGGACTGCCGCCAAGTTGATGCTGGCTCCCAAGCTGGGATCTTCAAATAAACACTCGGAAAGAGCCACGGCAAGCCCGCCATCAGACACATCATGAGCGCTCTTCAGCAGTTTCTTTTCGTGTAATGCCATCAGCAGGTCTATCAAGCTCTTGATCTGCTTGAGGGGCAGGGAGGGAACCGCACCCGCCACCATGTCATGCCTAAACTGCAGATATTGCGATGCACCCAGGCTTTGGGAGATGCCTCCCAGCAGGAGTATCTGGTCTGAAGGCTGTTTAAAGAATTGTGTTTGTGCCCGGCCGGCATCCTCCAAGATGCCCAACATCGCGATCACGGGTGTGGGATAGATGGCACCCTGGGGGCTTTCATTGGAAAGGGACACATTGCCGCCCGTCACCGGTGTTTCCAGTGCCCGGCAGGCGTCTGCCATCCCGCGGATTGCCTCGCTGAAACCCCAATAAACTTCGGGCTTGTAGGGATTGCCAAAATTGAGACAGTTGCTGATTGCCACCGGCTTCCCACCACTGCAAGCCACGTTGAGGGCGGATTCCGCCACTGCCGCGATGGTGCCCAGATAAGGATCCAGATAGCAATAGCGACCATTGCAATCTGTGGCGAGAGCGATGGCAGTATCTGTGCCTTTGATCCTGATCACACCTGCGTCGGAGCCAGGCTCCACAAGTGTGCTCACCTGCACCATGTGGTCATACTGCCGATACACCTTGCGCCGGGATGCCAGGTTGGGATGGGCAAGCATCGCCAACAGTTCCTGATTGAGGTCGCTGGCATATTGCAGCTGGGAAAGGTCTGTATTCTTGAGCCGCTGATAATACTCCGGCTCTTTGGTTTCACGGGTATAAACGGGTGCCTTGCCACCCAAGATCAGATATTCGGGAGGGATCTCCGCCACGGTTTCTCCGTCATGCTTGATGCGCAAGAGCTTGTCATCCGTCACTTTGCCCACCGCTGCGGCTTCCAAGCCCCATTTATCAAAGACAGCCTTCACAGCATCATAATCTTGCGGCCTCACGATCACCAGCATTCTTTCCTGGGATTCAGACAGCATGATCTCATAGGGAGTCATGCCTTTGTCTCTTTGGGGTATCAGGGCTGTATCCATCTCGATGCCCACCTCTCCCTTGCCAGCCATTTCAGAGCTGGAACAGGTGAGCCCGGCGGCGCCCATATCCTGGATTCCCACCACCAATCCGGCGTGGATTATCTCCAGGGTGGCTTCCATCAATAGCTTTTCATAATAGGGATCGCCCACCTGCACCGGCGTCCTCATCTGGGCGGATTCTTCTGATATATCCATCGAGGCGAAGGTGGTGCCGTGTATGCCGTCACGTCCGGTTTTGGCTCCCACATATACCACCAGATTCCCCACGCCACTGGCTGCAGAGCGGGCTATCTGACCGTGTTCCACGATGCCCACAGCCATGGCATTCACCAGGGGATTGCCCTCGTAGGTATCTTCAAAGTATATCTCTCCACCCACCGTGGGAACGCCAAAGCCATTGCCATAATCCGCTATCCCATGCACCGCCTCGCGGAGCAGATAGCGTACTTGCTCTTTATCCGGATTGCCAAAACGCAGGGAATTGAGAGCAGCTATGGGGCGTGCTCCCATCGTAAAGATATCTCTTAATATCCCTCCCACGCCTGTGGCTGCTCCGTGATAGGGCTCCACGGCGGAGGGGTGGTTGTGGCTTTCTATCTTGAAACAGACGGCAAGCCCGTTGCCGATATCCACCACGCCTGCGTTTTCCTCTCCGGCCTTTGCCAAGAGGTGACTGCCTTCCTTGGGCAAGGTCTTCAGCAGCTGCACAGAGTTTTTATAGCTGGCATGCTCAGACCACATCACACCAAAAATCCCCAATTCCACGATGGTGGGCTCTCTGCCCATGATTTCGAGGATGTATTCGTATTCTTCGGGCAAAAGCCCGTGTTCGGCTATCACTTCTGCACTGATATGAGGTTGGGACATCTATTGCTCCTGTCTATACAAATCAATTTGTTTATTTTCTATTTTATCTATCAATCCGGTAATGCGCTCTTCGATAATCGCAAACGTTTCCCGATAGTCGTCCAGTCCGCTGCCATAGGGATCTTCAATATCTCCTTCCCCGCCCATAATCTCGTTGAGGGTCAGCACCTTGTGTGCCATGGAAGGCTCTTGTTTGCGGATAAAATCACGATGCCTTTGTTCCATGGTGAGTAGCAGCCACGAGTGTTTCACGATATCGGGAGTAATCTGCTTGGATACGTGGTCTTTGGCTTCCTCGATCCCCTTTTCCATCAAAAGCTGCATGGAATTGAGCGAGATCATCCTGCCTCCTTCTATCAATCCACAGGAATCCCCCGCCATCCTCAAGCCCCGCTGTTTGGCATAGTAATTGAACAGCTTTTCTGCCATGGGACTGCGACAGATATTGGCAGTGCACACAAAGGTAATCGTGGGCATGGCAAAGGAATTTTGGATGCCATAAAAGGGGATGGAACCCTCGCGCAGACACTTCAGATTGGTAACCCCTTCCGTATTGCCCGGCTCGTTTGAGGATACATACTCGATGATCGTGGAAGAGCGCGGGTCTTTGGTCAGATTCCGTGGGTGGGGATGGATTGCATAATCAAACCAAGAGGCATAAAAGCTCTTCAATTTATCCAGATCATTCTCCGCCGGCAGGGATGCCCTGTTGATGCTGGTGCTCACGATGGGCTCACCAATCATATCCACCATCATCCTCAAAAGGTCATTATCCGGCACCCTAAACGCCACCTTCCCATTCACACTTATTGCCTCAAAGCGGGGATCATCACAGGCAAATACCACCGTCAGATTACCCGGCCAATATTGATCCAAAAGCGGTCTTAATCTATCAGGGATATCGATCTCGTTATCTTCCAGCCAGCGTATATCCGGAACCAAGGCGATCAGCCCACTGCGGTCTTCCTTTTGTTTCAGCTTGAT
>JAAYQD010000353.1 GCA_012519465.1 Candidatus Cloacimonadota bacterium | reverse complement strand
TGAGCCACAGGAGTAGCAGAACTATCCCCAAGAGCAAGCCCAAGCTGAGCGAAATGATGTTTTTACGCTTCATGATTGGGGAGTGAAGAGCATATAATAATGGTGTGCCCAGATACACTTGAATGCTTCCGGGGCGTTCTTTTCCACAAAGGAAAGCCGGCGCATCCGCTCTGCAAAACCGGGGTCTTTATCCAGATAGTAATCCATGATACACAGTGGTATAGCTGCCTCGGTGGACGCCTTCTGTGGCAGCTTGATTCCCAGCTTTTGGCGCAGGAAATCTTCCTTGCTCATTCCGATATCCGGCCAGGGAGGACAATCAAAGAGGGAGCTTTGCACCAGCTGCCATCCCTCTCTTTTTAGGATGCTGATTACCGACGCTGGATCGATGTGGGCAGGCCTTAGGAAGGGGTACTTTTCCGGAGTATAGTCTTTCAGTTGGGATTTATAGCCCAAGCCCATACGGTTGGGAACGCTGATAAAGATGCAGCGGCGGCTCACCCTTGCCAGCTCCTGCAGATAGCTTGCCAAATCCTCACAGAACCATAGCGCTGAAAAACAAAAGCCCATATCAAAGGCGGCATCAGGATAATCCAACCGTTTGTAATCGGGGTTGAAGGCGCTTTGCAGAGGTAGCTCTGCTTCCTGCCATAAATCCTGTATCATCAGCAAGCGTGTTTCATCATGATCTTCCAGGCTCACCCTCACGCCCTCTTTGGCAAGATACATCAGATTGATACCGCTCAGCCCCGTAAAACCGAATGCAGGGCTTTCCAGAGCAGTTCTCACGCCATAGCGCTGCACTATCTCCATCAGGATATCGTTGAGGATTACCCGCTCATAAGAGGAGCCTCTGCCCTCGTCGCGGTGCTCAAAATAGCTTTGCCAGTTGTTGATGATGGGTATCGCCATTATCTCTGGTAGTAATCAATCACGTTTTGGAAGGATGGGATGGTGAAGATCTGCGGCAAATCCATGGTTTCAAAGGTACTGCGAACCTCATAAAACCAACTGTGGGAGATCAGTTCAAAACGGCTTGTCCACAGTTCATTTTTCAGCTTTCTGGCTATTCGCTCCCCTAAGTGGAGCAAACCGGGATCCACGCTCAGCAATTTGGGATAGTTGCGCCCCCTTAGTTGACGGGAAATAAAGTGCACCAAAGCCTGCAGCTGCAACGGCTCCCGATCCGCCACGTTCAATGCCAAGCCCGGCTGCCAATCGTTTTCCAACAGCCAGATAAATGCCTGCGTTATCAAATCTATGTGGCACAAATGTATCCAAATCCGCTTGGTAACCAAAGGGAAGATGCGCTTGTCCACCATCTTCACCAGTTGATAGGGAAAGCCTTTGTCTCCAGGACCATAGGTGATGGCTGGTCTCAGTATTGCCGATTTGAGACCATACAACACCGCTTTCTGTATCACCTTTTCGGATTGTATCTTGGTATAATGATAGTAATTATCAGGATTGCGGGGGGAAAGATCATGTGCCGGCAGTTCTTTGGGAATGGCACCAAACACACCCACGGAGGAGCAAAACAGCAGCCTCGCCCCATGCTTCATACAGTATTGACAAAACTGCTCTGTTGCCATCAGATTGGCTCCCAGGAATACCTCACGGGAATAGGAGCGTCCTCCCCGCAGGGCTCCGATATGAAGCACCACGTCAAAGATATTGTCTTCCAGGAACTTGCGCAGCCCGGCTATATCAGCCAAGTCCTGCTCCACAATCCTCACCCTCTCTCCAAAGGCAGCATAGCGCTGTCTGGCAGTGCCCGGCCTCACCAATGCAGTGATGTCATACCGTTTTGGCAGAGCCAGGATGGCATCCAACACAGCCCCGCCAATCAAGCCGGTGATGCCCGTAATCAACAGCCTTTCTTGCATCAGGCTCTCATCAGTCTACGTAAGAGGCTTTTCTTTTTCCGGGTGCGGGGACGACTGTAGCCGCTTACATGAGATGGCATATCCACATAAACATAGCGGTATGGGATCGGCTTGTTTTCCAACACCTTGCGCGGATGGTGCTCGCTGAGGAGATGTGC
>JAAYQD010000352.1 GCA_012519465.1 Candidatus Cloacimonadota bacterium | reverse complement strand
TACTTGTTATAGATTTTTCTGATCATATCGTGCTTCCTCTATAAATATTGTGTGTATGCCTCTTCTGAGGCTGGGGCTTTTATCGACACCTTTGCTGCTGAAAGTCCCAAATAACATCCTGGTAGCAATCCAGATGCTGTTTTAACACATCCTGTCCGGAATAACGTTTTTGGATACACCTGATACCACGGGCAGACATTGTTTCGTAAAGTACGGGATCGGTGAGCAGTTTGCTCATGTTCTGCGCCAATCCTTGTATATCACCGAGCTCTGAAAGCAGTACAGATTCCTCATCGATATTCAGCTCAGGAATGCTGCCCACCTGGTAGCTAACCACGGGCAAGCCCAGTTGCATACTCTCAATGATGGTTCCGGGAATGATATCGTTATGGGTGGGTAAAACCGATATCTTGGCTTTGCTGGCCTCCCTATAGACATCTTCTGCGGATTGCAGGTATCCTTTCCAGGTGATGTTTTCAGCTAAGTTCAATTTTGCAGCTCTGTTAATAAGATCTGCCTTATAGGCATCACTGATGCCACCGATGATGCAGAGTTTGGGGCTGGAGACAGTCTTTGCCACGATACCCAATGCATCTATCAAATCCTCTATCCCTTTAGCCTTACTCACGCGGGCAAAGAATACCACGTCGTATGCTTTTTCTGTTTTGAGGGGCTTCAATATCCGTGGTTGATAGCGAACCCAGTGGATATTGGCATCAGGTCTGTAGGAGCTGATATCCTGTTTCATCGTTTCGGTGCGAATGCTAATGTTGCGTGCCTTATCATAGATCTCTTTTTCTATTTGTGCCCTTTTGCTCTTCCCGCTCAGGAAGGATAACAGTATCCGCTGCAGGTTGATCACAATGGGGTACAGCCCCAGCAAGGGGAGGATAGTAGAGGAATAATAAGGGTTTTCGGCACCCTGCAGGTGGATCACATCCGGGGCGATCTTTTGGACCAGGGATTTTACAACTCGCTTGTTATAAGCATAGTTTGTCCACTCATCCCACTTAAAGAATCCCGGCCAATGCCGTCCCCAGAGGGGGATGTATGGATTAAAAAAATGATACTCGACCCCATTGTGACTGAATTCTTTGGGGCCTCTAATGAACTCATGCGGGGCAATAATATGCAGTTGGATGTCTTGTCGATTCTCAAAAATGGGGATTGTCTGTGAGATCCAAGGGGCAAAGTGCGCTTTACTTTTCCAAGGTTTAAGCTTTTCTTGCACAAGGTCATTGGAAAAGTGGCAAATCCACGCTATCGTAAGCTTTTTCATAATGTAAATCAGTAGTGTATATTGATTAATTCCAGCCTATTATTGGTGGCTTCAAAATCCGCTTGCATGGGGCAAATCTTCATCAAGATCAACATGTATATCAAGGCTTGGCAAAGATGGCTGTGCATCATAGTGGATACAGTATAGATATTGGGAGCCATGGGAGTATTCTTGTTCCAAAACAGCAGTATCCAAATACTGGGTGAGAATGCTGTATTTGCCAGCAAACATACTCATCACAAATGCCTCCATGTCTTCTTGTGAAAAATAGATATGAGTGACCTTATCTTGACGCAATCTCTGTAACAATTTATCCATGTCTTTGATATGGTAAACGTAGGAAGTTTTAATAAAAGTCCGGGGCACATAGTAGGCATTGCCAAAATCAAGGGTCATGATAACCGTATCATCTGCCATGGTTTTCACATATTTAATCATCTCAGAATCCATGTGTCCCCTCTTATCAAAGAGGACGCGTCCCAGATATTCCTCCTTATCCAGCCTTCCCAGATGATACTCCATCTGGTTTTGGAGCCTTTGGAAACTACGCTTACCGCGGGGAAGAATCCCATAATAAAAGCTCTGCGCCATAATGATGAGCACCAGGAAGGAGGCAAGCTGCCAGTTTTTGACTTTTATCCTTTCCAGTTGCTGCATACCAGCAGCACCCAAAGCAATGATGAGGGCAATTGCCGGCAGATAGTGCCGTGGGTAGGGGAAAACGGAGGTAAAGATCACCAAAGACAGCAAGATAAAGTAGATGGCAAAAACTATTTGCACACCTCTCTTCCGTTTATCCAAGCCCTTTTGGAAGAGTAATAATGGCAAAAACAAGAGTGGCAAGAGGCCAAAGGGATTGCACATCATCGAGAACGGTTTAAACAGAGGCTCTTTATTAAGGGCATTGTGATATAAAAACAAGGGATAATCCTGGGGGATGGAATAATTGTTGATGCCCTCTCCGGCTCCAGCTTGGGGATTGGTAAGAAAAGGATAAACGGGGTCTTGGGTATAAACATAATTTTTGATGTAGGAAGGGCTGGCTATCAGCAAGGCAAGAATGCCAAAGAGAGCAAGATGCCTGATGACTTTGCCAAAGGAACACCTATCTTTTAGTAAAATAATAAAAGCAATAGGTGCGGCAAATGCCAGGGCAAAGAGCGCATGATATTTGGAGCCAATGGCAAAGCCCAAAAAGATGCCAGATAGATACAGGTATTTATCCTCACGGTCGATCATCCATTTTGCAAACAAGCCCCAAAAACATAGTTCAAACAGGGTGTAGCCAATATCTATCTTGGTGCCATAAATTAGGGGAATAAGGGTGGGTATTGTATAGAAGATGAAGGCAGCATAAAAAGCATAATGCCTTTTGGAAAAGAGGCGGGCAATGCAATAAACCGCCACGGCCGCCAACACCCCTAAAAGCCAACCGCTGAGAAGCTGAGCCAAGATATCAGAATGGATGAGCAATGCAAAGCTGGTTAGCATCAATATGGTTTGTGGTATGTTCGCCCCGGTTATCCCACCATATTTTATATTGTAGATGCCATGATGATCCACAAACAGCTTGGGATGATTAAGATAAACATAGGTGGAATCCCCATTGGTGACGGGAGTAGAGCAAATAAACAGATAATACAAAATAAAGCCTAAGAAAACAAGAATCACAGGGTTGCAGAGGAGGGTTTTTAGGTACTTGGCTTTGGATAGCCACAATCTTTTTGCTGTCTTAACAAGTGATCTACGGTCTTTGAACACCAAGGATAAATAACCAACACCGGTAAGAACCTGAAAGACTGTACCATAGAACAAGTCCAGGATTCCTAATAAAAATGTAAGATTCGCCACTATCCCCAGCCCCATAACAGAGCTGAATAAAAAATCATTGGAGGCAGATTTGAAGCTTATCTTGAGTAGCCTCAATGCCTCCTTCCCCAACAAATAGAAGAAGTGAACCAGTAGTGCAAGCAGTAAAATCTCAATCATAATATCTCAACATACCTCACGAGTATTGGCGGGAACAGACACGTTTCTTCCGTGTTGCTTTTGTTCACAGGCTATTCTTGATTTTCTTGGGCGTCGTGTCTTTCTGATCCGGCTTCTTAAGAGAGAGCGAAAACCCAACAATGAAGGTCAACACCTCTCCTATCAAAAACCATATGCGGCTGGATACGGAGACTGTGGTTGAAGCCTCTAGGCTCAAGCCACTGTATACCAAGAGGAGGACAAGGAGCCCTTCCCTGACTCCTATTCCACCGGGGATGAAGATAGCCACCATCCCCAATACTGTAGCAAAAGGAAAGATAATAATCTGAGTATAGTACCCTGGACTTCCGAGGCTCTTACATAGAAAGAGGAAACCAACTCCATAAAGCAACCAATAGAAGAAGTGGAAGGGAAAAAGGGCAAAGGTATCTTTGAATGAGATGCTGGGAATCAGAAACTCTCGTTTGATTACCACCTTAATGATTCTCTCAAATAGCGCATGGAAGACCCTCGTAAACAAAACAAGCGTCAATCCCAGCCACAGCAAAAATGAAACAAGCTTGACAATCAGGCTAATCGGGCTAAAGATAAGCAGGGAAACAGACATCAAGAGGGCAACCCAAATGCTAATAAATTCGGATGTAAAAGATGCGAAAACAAGCTGATCCATGGCGTAGCCATAAAGCTTGTTGATATGGGAGGCTGGCCCCAGCATGATCCAGATTTTCCCGGGGATGTATTTGGTAAGCACGTTTTTGCCAAATGCCACAAAGGCATCAAGCTTGGATACCCTAAAACCAAAGCGCTGCAATACGAAGCCATAAGTAAGACCTTGCATCACAAAACCACTGAGCATAAACAGCAGGGAGGCAATAAAGAAACCGTAGTGTATTGACTGTGGAAACTGTAGATAATCCCCTTTGAGCAGGTTGATGACCAAGATTACCAAGGACAGGTAAATCAGAGCATCAAAGAAGATGGTGTATAATGACTTTTTCTTTGCGGGCTGTGTGTTGGGCTGGTTATTCATGGGCTATGTTTTTACAAAGCTGATGGGGTGGAATTATTTTTCTCTGAGCCTTATTTGAGAGATCTGCTCTGCAATAAGGCCGATGCAAAACAGCATAATCCCGCTGATGATCAGGAAACTGGAGCCAACGCTGAGCCCCTTGCCCTGCAGCGCAATACTGTGCATGAGATCCTCAATATCGTCATCCTCTTTAACCCTATGAAGATTTTCTTCCCCACGGCAATAGTATTTATCATCTTGGGCTTGGGCTGGGGCACCTATATTGCGCTGCAGGGCAAGGGGCTCAGCGTTGGCTC
>JAAYQD010000351.1 GCA_012519465.1 Candidatus Cloacimonadota bacterium | reverse complement strand
GTCGTCCGGGTCCTGCCACTGGAGCATCCACATATACCGCCCAGGAAGATCTCTTTTTTGCCCTGCATCAGGGGCATGGAGAATTTGGCAGAGTGGTGGCTTCACCCGATAGCAACAACAGGGCTTTGAGCCTGTCTGCAGAGCTGTTGGCATTGGCATGGGAGCTGCAAATTCCCACGATCTTGCTCACGGAAAAGCATCTCTCCGAAGGCATGGCAGATATTGGCATGAACCACCCCGAACTGCCGGAAGCCAAGGAGCTTCCCGGAACTGCCGGCGCATCTTATCAAAGATACGCTGCCACCCCCAATGGCGTGTCTCCGCTTGTATTTCCGGGGCATAAATGCGCTCCTGATACCGTTGTGAAATGGACTACTTTGGAGCACCTGGAAAATGGCGTGCGTTCTGATGCTGCAGCAGATATCAAGGCCATGAAAGACAAGAGAGGCCTCAAAACCAAGGCCATCCAAGAGGCATGTAGCCAGTATCAGGCAACGGCAGAGTATGGCGAGGGGGAGCTGTTGGTATTTGCCTATGTTTCCACAGTGTTGGAATTGCGTGAGGCTCAGAAGTATAGCAACCGTTCCTTCAAGATAATTGCTCCCATCTATTTGGAGCCCTTCCCCTATGCTGAATTGGAACAGTATCGGGGTAAAGAGGTGGTTGTGGTGGAGCATAGCCAGTCCGGGCTTTTTGCCCAATTCCTAAAAATCAAGCTGGATGTGCAAGTAAAGCACCTCATCAATAAATATGATGGCAGGGCGTTTGATCCCCTTGAACTGGCAAAACAAATTGAGGAGTTGCAAGATGCGTGATATTAATACAGATAAAGAAAACACTTGGTGTCCCGGATGTGGTAATTTTGGCATCCTCAACGCTTTCAAAAAGAGTGTGGGGATGATGGTGGAAGCCGGCATCTCTTTGGATGATATCGTGATGACCTGTGGCATTGGCTGTCATGGCAAGATATTCGATTATCTGAATATGAGTGGCATGTATGGCTTGCATGGCAGGGCTCTGGCATCTGCTCAGGGCATCAAGCTGGCAAATCCTGATCTGAAGGTGATCTGCTTTGGAGGCGATGGTGACAGCCTGGGCGAAGGCCTGGAGCATACCCTCTTTGCCGCCAAAAGAAATATGGATATCACCCTTATCCTGCACAATAATGGCACCTATGGGCTCACCACCGGACAGTTCTCTCCTCTCTCTCCCCGTGGCTATAAAGGGCTTTCCACCCCCAAGGGCAGCATTGAAACACCTTTCAGACCCATTCCCTTGCTCTTGGAGGCTGGAGCCACATTTATCGCCCGTTCCTACAGTGCGCGCCTGGAACATTTGGCACACACCATCCAAAGAGCAGTGAACCACAAAGGCTTTTCCATAGTGGAAGTACTGCAGCCTTGTGTGACATACTACAATACCTACAGCCTCTATAACAAGATGGTAAAAGAGCTGGAGATCATGCCCGATAACCGCAATCTGGCTCTGCAGCTTGCCACCGATGAAGAGGCTTTTTATATAGGCGTATTTTTGGAAGAGACAAAGCCCGTCTATCATGAAGAGCTGTATGGCTCTCACAACCCGGCGATGGATAGAAAAGCCTCGGCAGAGCGTGTGATCTGATTGTATTATACAAAGACGTGTCAAACCCGCCGAATCACACACTAAGGGCTTGACAAAATCAAGATACATAAAATCAATGCTGAACATGATAGATAGATGATAAACAAGGATTAACAATGGATATATCACAAGAATTGAAAATGATACAGACCGCAGTGGAGGAGATCGTTCCCCTGGAAGGATTGGTCACCAAACTGGAAAGAAGCAAAAAGACCGGCGTGCCCCTCAGAATCAAGTATGGCATCGATCCCACCGGTTCTGACGTGCATCTGGGGCACCTCGTTCCCATCCGCAAGATGCGTCAGTTCCAGGATATGGGGCATATAGGAGTGATTATTATAGGTGATTTTACCGCTCGGATTGGAGACCCCACCGGGCGCGATGCCTCTCGTCCTCCGCTCACGCCGGAGCAGATCAAATCCAACAGTGAAAAGTATATGGAGCAGCTCTATACCGTTTTGGACCCCAATCGCACAGAAGTCCGCTACCAAAGCGAATGGTTCCCCAAACTGGGGCTCAATG
>JAAYQD010000350.1 GCA_012519465.1 Candidatus Cloacimonadota bacterium | reverse complement strand
GGTTCAGTATAGCAAATAATAGGCTCTCATCGCCAAAATAAAACTAATGCAAGGCATAGTTGAAAATATGCGATGCCGCTTTTTTCACAGCCTCTGAAGCCAGGGGGTACAAGAGTCGGTGAACTAACCGTTAATGCCAATGTTCCCATGGGATTACACTCTTTTGCTTAAACTCTTTTTATCATAATTATTTGTGAAATTCTATTAATTCGTGTAATTCGTGTAATTCGTGGTTTACAAAAAACCCACACAGCAAGCCCCAATACAGCCACAACCCATACACCGCCAAGCTTACAGGACTTTTTTCTCATTTGTAATGTATTGCCTATCAATATGATGTTAAGTTAGCATGCTATCTGTTAAAAACAACTGTTGACACAAATAGCCTCTATTTTATTGTTGTAGAAACATGAAAATCAAGCTGGAGTGAAGTTATGACAGACCAGTTGCAAGACCTATTACAGCGCGTATACGACGAAGGAGTGGCCAAGGCAAATGCCGAGGCAGACCAGATTTTGGAGGCAGCGCGCAAAACGGCTGAAAAGACAATCGAAGATGCCAAAACAGAAGCCACCGCCATAGTTTCTGATGCCCAATCCAAAGCTGAAGAGCTGAAAAAGAATTCTGATACAGATCTGAAGATGGCAGCCCAACACACGCTGAGCAGCGTGAAGCAAGCTCTCACCGATGTGGTGATGCACAAGGTGTTGGATACCCCGCTCAAGACCAGTTTCAACGATGCCACTTTTTTGAAGGATATCATTTTGGCAGCGCTGGATGCCTGGAAGAGCCAGGGCGGCGAAGGCGGCATCGTGATAGCCGAATCTTTGCAGGGCAAATTGGATGATGCATTTATCTCCTCATTGGATGGTGCTTTACAGAGCGGATTGAAGGTGGAATTTAGCTCCGCCGTCAAAAACGGATTCAACCTCGTGCCTGCTGATGGTGGATACAAGCTCAGCTTTACAGACGAGGATTTTGCCAATCTTTTCAAGGGTTACCTCAGACCCCGCACCTCCCAAATCCTTTTCCCCAATTGATTTAAACAGATGATTAGCGATCAGTATTACTATTTTATCAGCGGTCTTCCGCGCATCTCGATGGAAGATTCCAAGCTGCAGCTGGATGTGCCCGGTTTTATAGAACAGGCATCCACCCAGCTTTCCCCTTCTGATATGCAACTGCTAAGGCTCTTGGGGCTGGAAGAAGGAATCGCGATACTGAGCAGCCTTGTCTATAAGGAAGAGCCTCCGGCGGGGACAAGCGGTTTTTATCCCGAGGATTACTGGCAAAGATTCATCGAATTTGTCCTCTTGAAGCTGGATACGCCCACCACAGCCACTCCCAAGGAATTTGCCCAGCTGCCCGCTTTCTTTATCCAACACACAATGGAGCTGTTTGGCATGGAAGAGCGGCAGCCACGCCTCCAATTTGAACACAATCTGTATGCTGATTTATACCCTTATGTGGAGGCTCTCAAAAATGGCTTTCTGAACGCCTGGTTTGCATACAGGCGCATTGCACGTAACACCGTATTGGCATTGGTGGGGCGCGCTCATGAGAAGGATTTTGCCCCTTGGCTGGTGGGCGATGACGAGCTTACCCAGCTGCTTGCCACGGGCAGGGGAGCCGATTTTGGCATAGGCAAAAGCAGCAGCATCTTTGATGAGTACCTCAGGGCATACGAACAAAACAGTGTGCTCCAGCGGGAGCGTGCCTACGACATCCTAAGCTGGAAATGGATAGATGATCATAACTTTTTCCAATACTTTTCCATAGATAGGGTGTTGGGCTATTTTGCTCAGCTGCTCATCCTTTCCCGCTGGATAAACATGGATATCAACCAAGGCAAGGAAGTGTTTTTTGACACCCTGCAGACTCTGCAAAACAGCTTCACTTTCCCTGCCGAATTTGCTTTAAAACAAAAAAAATAATATAGAAGGTAACGATAATGACCCAAGGTATCGTCAAAGGAATTATCGCCAATCTGGTTCACGTGGAAGTGGATGGTCCCGTAGCTCAAAACGAGATCTGTTACATCGATCTGGATGGCGTGAAGCTAAAGGCGGAAGTGATCAAAATCCAGGGCAATATAGCATATACCCAGGTTTTTGAAAGCACCCGCGGGCTCAAACCCGGATCCCATGTGGAATTTACCCAAAGAATGTTGGAGGTAAAACTGGGACCGGGGATGCTTTCCAAAATCTATGATGGATTGCAGGACGACCTCAATAAAATGGAAGGCCTGTACCTGAACCGGGGTGAATATACAGACCCCCTGGATGAGGACAGCGAGTGGGAATTCACTCCTCTGGTAAAAGCCGGAGACAGCGTCACAGCCGGAGATTGGCTGGGCGAAGTGCCGGAAAACTGGGTCTCCCATAAGATCATGGTGCCCTTTGTGATGGATGAGCAGTACACCGTGAAAAGTATTGCCGCCAAAGGGATATATCGCCTCACAGATACCATCGCCACCCTGGAGGATACGGAAGGGAAGACTCACGATATAAATATGATCCAATATTGGCCTGTGAAGCTGCCCGTGCGTGCTTACAAAGAAAAGCCGCGTCCCTTTAGGATGATGGAAACCGGAGTGCGCACCATCGACACACTCAATCCAATCGCCGAGGGCGGAACGGGCTTTACGCCGGGACCCTTTGGAACAGGGAAAACCGTGTTGCAACACAGCATCTCCCAGAATGCCGAGGCTGATCTCATCATCGTGGCAGCCTGTGGAGAGCGTGCCAATGAAGTGGTGGAGCTCTTTGTGGAATTTCCCAAATTGGATGATCCCCGCACAGGCCGCAAACTGAT